>DATLYJ010000088.1 GCA_035574915.1 Dehalococcoidia bacterium
ACGCCGCGGGGACTGCCTGCTAGGACGGCAGCTTTGTCTGGTCGATCCAGACGCGCGTAATGCTATCGGGCGAGCCGCGGAAGACCTGCACGTTCTGGATCCACGGATAGTAGAACGTGAAGCCGCTGGTCGCCTGGCCGCCCCAGGGGATGCCCCAGAGCCTGTCAGAGAGCCAGATCTGGATGTCGTGCAGGATCTTCGTGCGCTCGTTCTCGTCCAGCGTCCGGCGCTGCTTGTCGATCATGGCGTTGAGCTCGGGGTTGTTGTAGCCCGGCGGGTTGCGGTCGTTCGGCGCGCCCTCGACCAGCCGCCACTGGGAGGTGAGCAGCGTGTCGACCTCGTTGTACTCGCCCGAGGGGCTCACCGCGATCCCGGTCATGTCGCCCTTTTCCACCGTGCGCGGGAGGAACTCGGTCTGGAAGTCCTCCGGCTTGTGGGTGATACGGAAGCCGGCCTCCTTCCAGAAACCCATCGTCGCCTCGACCTGGTTACGGAAGGTGGCGCCTGCCAGGAAGATGGTCGCGTAGTGGACGTCCATGTCGATGCCATTCGGGTAGCCGGCAGCGGCCAGGAGCGCCCTGGCCTCCTTGACGTCGTACTTGTACCAGAGGCCGGGCGCCTTGTCGGGCCAGCCCATTTCCTTGCTCTGAGGGTTGAGCCAGTACGGCCAGCCGCAGGAGAGCATGTTGTGCCAGCGGGTCTCGATGTTCGCGAAGCCGGCTTTCTGGAGCTGCGACACGTTGTAGAAGGTGTCGATGAACAAGTCGCGGTCGATCGCCATCGAGAGCGCGCGCCGGATACGCACGTCACCCTTCTCGCCGTGGAACACAGGATCCGTGCGCCCGAAGAAGATCACCGGCCAGCCGACGGTGAAGTCCGGCTGGTAGGGGACCGCGTTCGGCTGGTCCTGGCGTAGGGAGATGATGTCCGCGGTGTTCGGCGTCAGGGCGTAGATGTTCCCCGCCTTGAACTGCGCCAGGCGCTGCGCGTACTCCGTGACAATGGGGAACTCCCAGCGGTCGACGTAGGGAAGGCCTTGCATGAAGTAGTTCGGGTTGCGCTTCCAGTACACGTGGGAGGATGGCTTGTACTCCTCCAGCATGTACGGCCCCATGCCGGCGGCGGTGCTGCGGTAGTCGACTTTCCCCTGGGCGACCTCCTTGGGCATTACCCAGAAGGCGCTGTTATCGGCAAGGATTTTGCCGAAGGGCCCGTAGGGGAACTTCAGCTTGAACACGATGGTCCGGGAGTCCGGCGTCTCGAACTTGTCGATCATGTCGTAGCGGTTGCGGCGCGGATTCTTCGCCGCGAACCGCTCCCAGCTGAGACGGACGTCCTCGATGTCGACGGCGCGGCCGTTGAGCGGCGCGACGGGCGACATTTTCGCGTCGCGGATGCGGAAGGTCCATTGCGTGCCGTCCGAGGTGATCTCCCACTTCTCCGCCAGGTCGCCGTCGATCTCCTTGCCGACCGGCTGAGTGGGCACGGACTTGCTCTTGACGATCTTGCTGTAGACAAACGGCGCCGCGCCGTAGGCGGTGAAGTTGCTCGTCTCGCCGACGTCGAAGGTCTGTACGTCCTGGTTCGTGACGCTTTTGTAGGTGCCGCCCTGGACGGCAATGGAGCTGGTGTCCTTGGGTACCCCCAGCCCGCCCGCGATGTCGATGTCCGAGGTCACCTTCCTGGCGTCGTTGCCGCAGCCGACGAGAGATAGCGCCGCCGCGCCCGTGGCCAGCGCCGCCGCGCCCGCGATCGCTCGTCGACGGGCCAACCGTGCCCCGCGTGTCCGCTCCCAGTACCCACGCGCCGTCATAGCCGAAGTCCACCCCCCGAATCGATTCCGGTCCGGCGTGATTCTCAAGCGAGCCACCGGAAAAAGCAAGGGGGTTTCCATAGATACGCAGAGTTATGCGTATAGAACTGTCGTATGACGGCGGCAGCGCGAGGCCTAGAGCCGGGCCCAGAGCCTCTCCGCCTCGCGGCGCAACTCCGCGCGGAAGTCGGGGTGGGCGATGGCGATGAGCTCGCTTGCCCGCTGGCGGTGGCTCTTCCCGGCCAGGCGCGCGATGCCGTACTCCGTGATCACGGTGTCCGCGTAGTAACGGGGGATCGTCACGATCGCACCGGCGTCGAGCTGGGGCACGATCTTGGAGACAGTCCCGCCCAGCGCCGTCGACGGCAGTAAGGTAATCGCCCGCCCACCCTTGGCGCTGAAGGCGCCGATGTGCATTTCCGGCTGGCCGCCTGTGCCGTTGATCATCCGGCCGCCGAAGACGCTTTCGGAGTTGATCTGGCCAAGCAGGTCGACGCTGATGGCGTTGTTGATCGCCACCATGTTCTCGTTCGCCATGATGGTGCGCAGGTTGAGGACGTATTCGGGGTCGTAAACCTGGAAGTGCGGGTTGTCGTCGATGATCGCCATGTCCTCGTTGTCGCAACCGGTCCAGGCCACGGCGATGGCGACGCCGTTGTGGATGGTCTTGCGGCGGTTGGTCACGACGCCCGTGGCGAAGAGCTTCGCGAGCCCCGGGCAGCCCAGCTCGGTGTGAATCCCAAGGTCGTGCTTGCCATCGAACGTCCCTATCGACGCAAGCCAGCGCGCCGGCTCGCCGATGCCGATCTGGAGCGTGGCGCCGTCCGGCACGACCTCGCTGACGTACCCGGCGATGGCCTTCACGTGCTCCGGCGGGCCGAGGTTCACCTGGAGCGCCTGTGCCAGCGTCTCCGGCGTGTAGTCCGCCAGACGGGGCCCGATCTCGGGCAGCATCTGCTGGAGACGCGAGCGCTCCGCCGCCAGCAGCACCTGGCGGAGGCCGGGGCGCCGGTCTTCGGGCACCGCCTCTAGGTAAGCCGCCAGCGGCCCGCCAGCCTGCCCCCCGGCACCCGCGGCGCCGGCGAACATCGCGCCCGTGCCTTCAACGAAGAGGTCGATCTCGGAGACGTGCATCCAGCAGTCGCCGTGCGCGATCACGGGCTGAGGGACTACTTCCGCGACGACAGTGCGGGCGCGGCGGGCGTAGGCGCGCTTGTTCCACATGTGCACGCCGAAGTTCACGTAGCCGTTCTTGTTTGGCGGTGAGACGTTTACGAAGACGACGTCCGGCTTACGGACCTCACCCGGCCGCTCGTCGATAGCCTTGAACTCGACGGAGAAGACGTTCGGCAGGTACGTACCGCGGCCGCTATCGGTCACGTGCCTGTTGGGGTCGCCGATGAACAGCTCGAACTCGAAGTCGGTGAAGGCCTGCGCCCACTGTTCGTCGTACCAACCCGGGTCACCGATCGGTGACGTCACTCGCACGGTCACGTCGCGTAGCTCTTCGCGCCGCTTCGCCAGCGCCTGAGCGAGCGACCACGGCGGCACGAGCGGGAACACGACCAGGTCCCCGGACTTCACGACCCTCACCGCCTCGTCATGCGTGGTCAGTTTGCGCTTGTAATCTTCCTGCCAGCCCAAGCCGTTCTCCTTGTTGCTCCGCAGGCGCCAACTCTGGCTGTTGGCGGCGACCTGCCGGGATGCAGAGGCTGCTCGGAATTATAGGAGCAGCCTCCCGGACGAGAGAGAGCGGCGAGCGCATGTCCACCTTGGCTTCTGATGCCGCCCACGCGCGGCAGCTGGCTCAGGGCCGGCTAGCCCCGCGGCGGGGCGGCCGTGGGCTCATCCGGATCCCAGGAGGCCAGCACGGCGTCCCACGCGACCTCCGAGATCAGGGCCCCCAGCGCTCCACCCATCGCAGCCAGCGGGCTGTCGACCTCGTTTGTCGCCGCCATGAAGAGCACGTCGCCGTCGTGGTCCGTGTGGAAGGGCTGGACCGCGCGCGCCATGGAGGCATGCACCTGGCGTGCCAGCTGGGCCAGCGTCCGCCCCGGCAGCCTGGCGTTGGTCAGGGCCAACGTGAGCGTCGTATTGCCGGAGGGAGGGGCTGCCGGCCCGCCGAGGCCCAGCAGGCTCTGCTCGGCCTCCGCGACCAGGGAGAGGCGTTTGCCCGAAGCACGGTCGCGATTGCCGCGCACGATGTTGCCCTGTCGGTCATAGACGGCGCCGAGCGCGTTCACGACCGTGAACACCGCCATCTTCAGGCCGCGGTACTGGCGGAAGGCCGCGCCCTGCCCGGCCGGCTCTGCCTGGTCGAAGGCGACGGCCTTGCCGGCGGCCGCCATGCGCCCGGCGCCGCGAGGCCCCAGGAGGAAGACGCCCGGCCGCGCGGCGCGGAGGGCGGCCGCGCCCAGGGCCTTGTCCGGGTAGACGCCGTTACGCCTGGCGCCGAAGTCGAAGATGATCGCACCCGCCACGAGAGGCACGTCGTTCCAGTCCACGTGCTCGTGGCCGCGCCGGGCGAAGAGCTCCGCAGCGACGCCACTCGCGGCCTCCAGCCCCATGAGCGACCCGCCGGCGAAGCAGAAGGCGTGGGCCCAGCCGTAGTCGACGCCGATGGTCCCCGGGGAGCCGCCGCGCACGTCCGCCGCGAACGCGACGCCGCGGGGGAAGTGGAAGACGGTGCAACCCGTCGGGCCCTCGTCGTATTCGGCCAGGCCTATCTCCAGGCCAGGGAAGTCGAACTCGAGCACCCGCCCTTCGGAGGGGAGGCGTGGCTCCAGGGAGGTCATGACTCGATCCCCGTCCGCAAGCGGCGGAACCGGGGCAGCACGGACCGGCCATCGCGTCTGCCCGCGACGAAGGCGGCCAGGAGCAGGGCCGCGCCGGCAAGGAAGAGGGCCTTCGCCAGCAGCAGCGCCCACTCCTGCTCCTGGAAGTCATCCACCAGCCACAGGACGTTGAAGCCGACCCAGCAGGTCTCGGCGGCGTTCACTGCCTGCAGGGCGGGGTCACCAACCCGCAACGCCAGCACCAGCAGGTGAGCGGCGACGCTGGCGACGCCCAGGGCCAGCACCACCTCGAAGCCCGCGCCCAGGAGCCACAGGCCGTCCATGAGAAACCACGCTACCGATCCGACCGCCTGCCACGGCCCGGCGCTACCGCCAGACTCCACGGCATTCCGAGCAGGAGCCATTCGCCTTGCCTCCCTGCCGGCTCGGGCTAACGGGACAGATTCAGCGCCGGCAAGCGTCCACGATAACCTTCGAACCCGCAAACCTCCAAGTCCGGACGATGGCAGGCCCGGACCTGCGGGCTTCAGTCCTCAACCCGGGGACCCTGGACCTCGAGGGCGAATGAGGCCATTTCGTGCTGTGATTTTGCCGGCCGCCAGCCGAAGCCTCGGCGGGGCTTGGCGGTGCCGGGCCCGGGGCCGGCCGGGCCGCCTCCATCCAGAAAGGCAATCGCTGCGGCCCGCAGAGGCCTAAGGTCTGGGGGCCGCGGGCCCGGACGCCCGCTCCCCGGGAGTGCGGCGTCGCGCCGCCCTATCGGTGGTGGCGGTAGCGGCCGGCGACGGACAAGAAGTGGTTGAGGTAGTGCTGGATGTCGGCGGCGATCTCGTCGAAGGACAACATGCCTATCGCCTTGAGGCCGTCTTCGGTCACGGGGAGGCGGTGGACTCCGCTCTGCTCCATCACGTGGATGGCGTCTTCGATCTCCATGTCGGGCTTCACGGTCGTGGGGTGCTGGGTGGAGCCATAGTCCTCGGCGACGCAGTTGCCGACCTGGAATGTCGCCGGGTCTCGGCCGGGTGCGACGCATTCGGTGACCAGGTCGCGGTCAGTGACGACGCCG
>DATLYJ010000089.1 GCA_035574915.1 Dehalococcoidia bacterium
ATTGCCTTCACGGACCGCGTGGAGCTGTACCTGCGCCCGCGCAAAGGACAGCACCACGTCCTGCGCATGGCGCGAGACCTGATCTACCACCGGACCAGGGGCACCGGCACCAGCATCGAGGCGGCGACAGATTTCCTGATGCGCGTCGCCAAGCGGCCCGGCGTCGCGTTCATAATCTCCGACTTTCACGCGCGCGGCTACGCTCCTTCCCTGCGCCTCGCGGCCCAGAAGCACGACGTCATCGCCGTGAGCATCACCGACCCGCGCGAGGTGGAGTTGCCGCCGGCCGGCCTCGTAGCCCTGCGCGATCCCGAGAGCGGCGCGGAGACGCTCATAGACACGGAGGACCGGCGCGAACGCGAACGCTACGCGGCGATGGCAGCCGAGCGGCTGTTGGCGCGGCGCCGCCTCCTCACCGGGCTGGGCGTCGACGAGGTCCCGCTGCGCACCGACCGGTCCTACGTCGAACCGCTGATGCAGTTCTTTCGGGCCCGGGCCGGCAGGAGGGTCGCGAGGGCATGAGAGGCCTCCACTTCCGCGCCCGTCCCTGGTCACGACTGGTGGCCCTTGCCGCCGCTGCCGGCCTCGCCATGGGGCTGCTACACATCGGGGCGGGGGACGCTTCTGCCGAAGAGCCGGCGGTGACCCGGTATGACGTCGAGGCGCCGCCGACCCTGACGATCGGCGACCGCTTTCGGGTGACCATTGTGGTGGAGGCGGACGCGGGAACGCGGGTGGAGATTGCCCCGGGCGGGATTCCGGAGGATGTCGCCCTGGCGGAGTCGGCGCGCTTCAGCAGCAGCGACCTCGGTGGCGGGCGCACCCAGATACGCATCGAGTTGGTGCTGTCGGCCTTCGTGCTCGGGGATTACCAGATGCCTCCTATCCGGCTGCGCTACCGCGACGCGTCCGGCGTGGCCGGTGAGCTGCGGACGCCGTCGGCGCGCCTGCTGATCCGCGGCACGCTGCCCTCGGGACCGCAGCTGCCGGAGCCGCGCGACCTGAAGCCGCAGGCCGAGATCGGGGCGCCACCGGGACCGCCTTATGAGCTGATTGGCGTTGCGGCCGCCGCTTTCGTGGTGGCAGCGGCGCTGATGGCGGTCGCGTTAAGGCGCCTGCAACGCCCGGCGGAAGGGCCCGCAGCTGCAGCTTCGGCGGAGGAGCCGCTGGGTCCGGAGGACGCAGCGCGCCGTCGTCTCGATCAGGCCGGCGCCCGCTTAGCCGAGGACGGTGACCTGCAGACCTATTACGCGACCATATCCAGGGCCGTGAGGACCTACCTCACGGAGCGCTTCGGCTTTCCTGCTTTCGCCCTCACCACGGCCGAACTGCAAGGACAGATGGTCTTTCGAGGCATGGACCGCTGGCAGGCGCGGCTGGTCGCGGGCCTCCTGGAGCAGTGCGATTCCGTCATCTACGCGCGCTATCGCCCGGCCGGGGAGCGCGCCGATGCCGACTTGACGGCCGCGTACGAGATCGTCGAAATGAGCCGCCCGCGGCAGGAGCCTCAGGAGGTGGCGGTGTGAGGTTCGCCGACCCTTACCTCCTGCTCCTCTTGATTGCCATCCCGGCGCTCCTGTGGCTGAAGGTGCGGCTGACGCGCGAGCGAGCCGGAGCTTCGTTCTCGAACCTCGAGCTGCTTGCCGGCTACCGCCCGACCTGGCGCGTCCGTTATCGCTGGGTGCCGACCCTGTTCCGCGCGGGCGCCGTGGCGATGCTTGTCGTCGCACTCGCTCGACCGCAGCAGGGACAGGCCGAGAGCGAGTTGCCGGGCCAGGGCATCGACATCGCGTTGGTGCTCGACACCTCGGGCAGCATGACCTCGACGCCCCTGGGCCGCGAGACCCGCCTCGCCGTCGCCCAGAACAACATCAGGGAGTTCATCAGCGGCCGCCGCGAAGACCGGATCGGCCTGGTCATCTTCGCCGACCGCAGCTTGGTCCTGAGCCCCCTCACGCTCGACTACGAGGCGCTCAAGAGCCTGGTCACGGACGTGACTCAGGTGGATGTGGGCGGTAACACTGCAATCGGCATGGGACTCGCTGAGGCGGTGGAACTGCTGCGTGGCTCGCGGGCGCGCAGCCGCGTCGTGATCCTTTTGACCGACGGCGAGAATAACTCCGGTGACATCGATCCCGGCCAGGCGGCGCGCATCGCGCAGGCGCTCGGCGTCCGCGTGCACACGATCGGCATCCTCGATAGCGGCACGCGCGCCGCGAACGTCAACGAAGAGGTCCTCACCCAGATGGCGGAGGTCACGGGTGGCCGCTACTTCCCTGTCACGAGCCCCGAGTCCCTGGCCCGCGTGTACGAGAACATCGACCAGCTGGAGAAGTCGCGCATCGGCCGCCTGCAGTTTGCGGCCTACGACGAGCTTGCCTGGTACTTCCTCGCGGCCGCCATAGGGCTGCTTGCCGTCGAGCTGCTGGCTAACATGACCATCTGGCGGAGGGCCCTCTGATGAGCCTCGCTGACGGCAACTGGCTCTTTGCCCTCCTGGCGGTCGAGGCGATCGCCATCGGCTTCGTCTGGCTGGGCCTGTGGCGGAGGCGGGCGAGCGCCGTTTTCGCGGGCGAGCGGGCCGCATCGCCCGGATCGGCGGCATACTGGGTGAAAGCGACCCTCGTGGTCATAGCGGCGACCCTGGTGGTGATTGCCATGGCCAGGCCGCAGTGGGGCTCGCGCGAGTTCAGCCGTCAGCACGAGGGCGTAGACGTCGTCATCGCCCTCGACATCTCGCAGAGCATGACGGCCACGGACTCGCAACCCTCTCGCCTTGGCCTCGCCCAGACACAACTCCGCAGCCTGCTCGAGGGCATCCGCGGCAACCGCGTTGGCCTGGTGTTGTTCGCTGGCAGCAGCATCGTCCGATCGCCGCTTTCGACCGACACCACCGCCATCGCGACGATCATCGCGGGCGCGGAGCAGGAGTCGCGCTTGACGCGGGCCGGTTCCGACCTAGGCGCCGCCCTGGACCAGGCTGCCCGCGTGCTCGAGGCCAGCGAGAGTCCGGGAAAGGCGGTCATCCTGGTTAGCGATGGCGAAGACCACGTGGGCAATGCTGTGCAAAAGGCGGCAGAGCTGGGTGCGAAGGGTATAACCGTATTCGCCGCCGGCGTCGGCTCGCCCCAGGGTTCGACGCTGGTCGAGCGTGTCGCGGGCGGGACACAGACGCGCCTCAAGGTCGACGCCTCCGGCCAACCGGTGATTACGCGGCTGAATGAGAACGTACTCAGGTCTGTGGCCGCGGCCGGTGGCGGCCGTTACCTGCGGCTGGACTCGACGCCGCTCCTCAGCCTTCGCGGCGACCTCCAGAACCTGGAGCAGACCCCGCTAGCGGAACAGACACAGAAGGTCCCGGTTGAGCGCTTTCAGATTTTCGTAATTGCCGCTCTCGCCGTACTGGTCCTGGCCTGGTTCGTGCCGGACCCGTTGCCACGGCCCTCCTTCCGGCGCGCGCTCTCCCTGAGGCCCCGGCCCGCCCTGGCACTGGTGGCCGTGGCCGCGCTCCTCGGCGCGTGTTCAGGCGACGGCGACTCGCTACGTTCGGAGGTACAGCGAGCAAACAGACTGTACGAAGAGGGCCGATTCGAGGAGGCGCTCGACATCTATCAACGCCTGCAGGCGCAACGCCCGGACTTGCCCGAGCTCGCCTATAACGCGGGTAATGCCCTCCACCGTCTCGAGCGCTTCGACCGGGCGGTGGCAGAGACGCGCCGTGCTCTGCCCCCGAGCACCATCGCCCTCGGCGCTGCGACCTACTACGCTCTCGGGAACCACTATCTGGCGCAACGAGACCTCATGAACGCCTTCGAGGCGTACAAAAGCGCCCTGTTGCTCAACCCTGGCGATAGTGATGCCAAGTGGAACATCGAACTGGTCCTCTTGCTCATGAACCGGCGCGACCAGCCTCAGGCGCAACAGCAGCCAGGCCCCGGCGACGCGCAACAGCAGCCGCCGGACAGCGAACAATCGGCCGACACGGAAGGTCCGAGCCAGCCACGGGAGGGCCAGCCTCAGGGGCAGCCTTCGCCGCAGCAAGGGCAGGATCAGCCGAGCCAGGCTCAGGTCCTGCAGCAGCTGCGGGAGGCGCTGGCGGGCATCGATGAGGACCTCACGTTCGAGGAGGCTATACGCATCCTGGAACTGCTGCGCCAGCGCCGCCAGGCCCAGCCTCAGCTGCCCTCGACTTCCCCGGGCGGGCTCGACTACTGATGGCCGACTGGGCGTTTCTGGAGACGGCGCCCGACCAGCTTACGGCGGAGATGTGGCTTGAGCAGCTCAGGCAGGCCGGCATCGCGGCCATGATCCGGCCATCAGATGCCGTCTCCTTCCTGGGCATAGCCGGCTTCGGCTGCCGCGTGCTCGTGCCCGCGCGAGACCTGGAGCACGCGCGCGAGGTGCTCGGGATCGAGGAGGAGGAGGCAGCGCGCTGAACGAGCAGGAGCGGGCGGTAACGATCGCGGACTACGACCCCAACTGGCCGCTCCTCTACGCCGAAGAGGAGCGCTGGCTCCGCCGGGAGTGGTCAGGCGCTCTGGGTGATGTGCACCATGTCGGGTCCACTGCCGTGCCCGGACTTGCGGCCAAGCCCATCATCGACATCCTGGTCCTCTTGGACCGCCTCCCCCTTTCCCGGGAGGAGATCGAGGCAGCGGTCAGCCGCGGCTACGAGTATCGAGGAGAGCAGGGCATCGGCGGCCGCGAGTACTTCAGCCGCAGGGATGCGCCCGCGGCTCACATCCATGCCTTCCACCGCGACCACCCGGAAGGCCGCCTGATGCTAGCCTTCAGGGACTACCTCGGGGCGCACGCCGAAGCCGCGCGCGAGTACGAAGCTCTGAAGCGCCGCCTGGCTGTGGAGTACGCCGGCAATCGCCCCGGCTACACGGATGCCAAGGAGCCGTTCGTGCGGCAGATGCTGCGGCTCGACGCGGAGGCCAAGCGGCGCTGATGACGGGCCAGACCGCGAGCCAGCGCTAACCCCAGCGCATCAGGCGGTTGAGCAGGTTCTTCCGGACCGCCTTCCACACCGAGTCCAGGCGTTCTTTCTCCTGCTCGCTAAGGGACTTCGCGCCGTACCGTGCCCGGACGTAGGCATCGCCCAGGAAGCCGATGTCGTCCACCTCCGGCAGGTGATGACGGAGGCGGGCGGTGTACTCACGGGGCGTTTCCTGCGGGTAAGCGGGGATGCGCGCCCACGACGCTAGGCGCAATGTCTTCTCCCACGTCTGGCTGGCAAAGTCCAGGCCTCCGAGGCCGCGCCGCCAGGCGAACTGGAAGCCGAGCAAGCCGGCGACGGTCAGCGCCAGGACGCCGAGGGCGAGGGCCATCAGGATGTTCCCGATAAGCGTCGACCCCTCGTCAGTGGCGAGCTGCTCGACCGCCGGCGTCGCAGGCTCGATGGGGATGCCCGGGTCCTCGGGCACGAGTTCGTCTACGGGCAGTTCGTCCAGCTCGCCCGGCAGCAGGTCGGAGTCGTCGGTCCCGGGCCGGACGATGCGCGGTTCGCTCGGCGTCGGGTTGAACTCCACCCAGCCGAGGCCGGGGAAGTACACCTCCGGCCAGGCGAAGGCGTTGGCCTCGGAGAGTATGTAGGTGCTCGTGTCCGGCAGGCGGTCCGCGGGCCGCACCACATAGCCGACGGCAATCCGGGCCGGGATGCCGAGACTGCGCAGCATCACCACCATTGCCGAAGCGTGGTAGTCGAAGTAGCCGCGGCGCGCGTCGAAGAGGAAGTACGCGACGGAGTCGCGGTTGGGGGGCGCCGGCTGGATCTTGGTGTCGACGGGGAAGTTGGTGCGCAGGAACTGCTCTATGGCCGTGGCCTTGTCGTAGGCGTTGTCCATGCCGCGGGTGAGGTCCAGCGCTTGGTTCACGACGTTGCGCGGCAGCGAGTCCGGCAACTGGAGGTAGGGTGCAATCCAGGCCGGGTAGGAGGTGCCGGCCTGGCGCAGGCGCGTCTGAGACGCGGAGGAGATCGTGCCCTCGACGCGGTACTCCACGCCCCTGTTCAGGGTCCCGCTGGGACGGATGGAGGTCACGTCGCTCTGGTCGGCGCCGTACACGACGCGCGAGTCGACGCTCACGGAGAGCGGCTGGCCGGCGCTGAGGATCACGTTCTGGCGCCGGCTCGGCGTTATCTGCACCGAGATCGGACGGCGGAACTGCCGCCGCGCCTCCTCCGGGCTCTGGAGAGCCCGCAAGGCAGGCCAGGAGGTAGACGTGATCGTGCTCGAGCCGCTTATCTTCCAACCCTGGGACGTGTACTGGTCATAGGTCTGGGCCCGGAGGAACAGGGGAGCCTCCGGGGGCACCACCTCCGCCACCTGGCCGCCTCCGAGTGTGATCTCTCCCTGCAGGGGCAGCGTCGAGCCGAATCGGTGTACGGTGCCCCCCTTCTTGCTGTCGATGGAGGCGAAGACGCGGCCCATCTCCTGGAAGGGCCCAGCAATGGGCGCCGTCGCCTTCTGCCACACGTCGTAGAGAAGCCCGCCGCCACTGCCCACGGGCAGCACCCAGGCGAAGAGGATCAGCGCCAACGCAACCCAGACGGTCACATTGAGCACATGGAGGCTAATGAGGTCGGGGTAGCGAGTGCCCGAACGCCGCCAATCGCGCTCGCGGCGCAGCACGTGCATGCGGGAAACAAGCAGGATCGAGCCGAACAGGAAGACCATCAAGGCGCCTGAGCTCTGGCCGGGCAGGTAGCTGATGTTCGTCAGGAGCGCCAGGCCGCCGGGTATTAGGCCGATCCAGGCGTTGTACCAGCGGAACAGGCTCCAGGCCGAGACATATGCCGTCAGGTAAGTCAGGGCGACAACCATGACGACGAAGGGCAGGTTGTCGTTGGAGATGCCGCCGGTCGTGAGAGCGGTGAACCAGAGGTCCATACGGTCGTAAAGCTCCCGTACCCGGACCTCCAACGACCCCTGCAGGTCGCCCGTCGAACCGATGACGACGGCTGCTGCCCCTGTAAGGAGCGCGAGGGTGTGGGCGATCAGCTCGTTCAAAGGCGTCTTTGCCAGCACGATGCCGAGCACGAGGCCAAAGAGGGCGATCGGGTAAAGCGAGGGCATCTCGTCGACCCAGTTCGCGCTGTCGATGGACTGGACGACGGCCATGAAGACGATGAAGACGATGACGAAGGTGACCAGTTCCTCCCAGGAGAAAACGGCGAACTTCTGCCACCAGGGCGGCTTCTGCGGCGCCTGCTCCTGGGGCAGCTCCGGTCCCTTGAAGAACTCCTCCCAGGTTGCCTGCCTCATCTCTCCAGCCGCCCCGCGATCGTTTCGGAAGTGGTCCCGGAACCGAAGGCCAGGGACGCGTCCAGGTCCTCGGACTTGCGGACCACGTAGGTATAGATGTCGCCCGCTGCCAGGGCGCCGAACACCATCAGCGAGTTCTTGCTGCTGCCGAAAGTCGCGGCGTCGAGGATCACCGCGGCCACCTTGACGCCCCGCTGGGCAAGGAACTGCAGGCTGCCGACCCAGTCCTCTTCGGTCGAAGGAGTGATGACCACGACGGTCGTGTGACGCCCGAAGCGCTTGGACTCCTCCGTAACCAGCGTCCCTATGTCGACATCGCCCTCGGCCGTCGCCAGCGCAAGCGCCTCGAGGATGCGCGTGTAGTGCTGCGCCCCGCGCTCCGCCTCCTCGACGAACAAGCGTTTGCCGTAGCTGATGAAGCCGATGGAGCGGTTGGCGAGCAGGAAGTAGCGCGCGATAGAGGCCGCAACGCGGACGGCGTGCTCCTCCGTGCTGTCATCGCCCTGTCCGATGTGCACGGACTTGTCGAGGTCGAGGATGACCCAGATGTCGCTCGCCGGGTCGAGCTCGAAGAGCTTGACCATGAGCTGGTTCGTGCGCGCCACGGTAGGCCAGTGAATGCGGTTGAAGCTGTCCCCTGGCTCATAGGGACGGATGCCGGAGGCGTTCGGCGTGACATAGTGAGTCCGCTTTCTGAAGCGGCCCTCGCCGGGAAGGTGGGCGGGCGGGACGTAAAAGTTAGGCAGCTCCGTCGCGCGCGGGTAAACCAGCACGCTCTGCGGCCGGCCGTAGGTCTGTGTCGAACGGAAGAAGCCGAAGGGATCACCAGTGGTGACCCTCACGGGCCCGACGCTGAACAGGCCCCGCCGCCTGCAGACTGTCGACGTCCGCCAGGTCTTCGACTCTCGCGGCCCCAGCGTTATCACCCTGGTCGCGTTGTGTCCCGGGATGGTCGAGGAGTCCTCGACCTCCAGCCACAGCTTCGTGAACCAACCCTTGTTCTTTACCGT
Source organism: Dehalococcoidia bacterium (assembly GCA_035574915.1). Taxonomy (NCBI): domain Bacteria; kingdom Bacillati; phylum Chloroflexota; class Dehalococcoidia; species Dehalococcoidia bacterium. Next base: position 8,279 of record DATLYJ010000089.1, read on the forward strand.
GATGCGCTCGATGAACTCCTGGCCCTCCTGCAGGCGGTCGACGGGCCGCTCCGTCGACACCTCGAGGTTGCGGCCGTTCATCTTGTGCCAGTAGTAAGCGATCGGCACGCCGAGGAGGATCAGGTAGGCGAGGCGTGTCGGGAGCCAGAAGCCGGTCGAGAGGGCCGAAACGACGCAGACGAAGAATATGATCGTGATCGCCGTCAGTGAGAGGTGACGGCGGAAGAGAAGGTCCCAGCCTTCTCGCAGGAGCTCCAGCACGGGTGAGGCCTTAGCGGACCTGGCCGCCGCGGGCGCGGGTCCCGGGGACGGGGACGCGCTCGAGGCTGCTCAGGATGATGTCGGATGCGCTCACGCTCTTCACCCGCGCCGAAGGACTGATGATCACGCGGTGGCCGAGCGTGGCGTAGGCAAGCTCCTTTACGTCGTCCGGTATTACGAAGTCGCGCCCGTCCAGGAGCGCCCGCGCTTGGGCCGTGCGGTAGAGGGCCAACGAGCCTCGGGGCGAAGCGCCGAGGTAGACATTTTCGTGCTGCCTGGTGCTGTCCACCAGGGCGACGATGTATTGCTTGATCAGCGGGTCGACGTAGACCTCCTTGACGGCGCGCTGGAGGCCGACGATCTCGTTCGGGTCCGTGACCTGCTGCAGCTGCTCCAGCGGGTGCACCACCTGCTGGCTGTCCATCATCAGCACCTCGTCTGTGTTCGATGGATAACCCAGGTGAATGCGCATGAGGAAGCGGTCGAGCTGGGCCTCTGGCAGAGGGAAGGTGCCCTCGTACTCGATCGGGTTCTGAGTGGCCATGACCATGAAGGGCTGCGGCAGCATTCGAGTGACGCCATCGACAGTGATCTGGCGCTCCTCCATTGCCTCCAGCAGCGCTGACTGTGTTTTAGGGGTCGCGCGGTTGATCTCGTCGGTGAGGACTATCTGGGCCATGATCGGCCCCGGCCGGAACTCGAAGTCGCCCGACTTCTGGCTGTAGACGGATACACCCGTGACGTCGCTGGGCAGGATGTCTGGCGTGAACTGGATCCGCTTGAAGCTGCAGCCCGTGGACTTCGCCAGACTGCGGGCCAGGGTTGTCTTGCCGACGCCGGGCACGTCCTCGATGAGGAGGTGGCCCTGGCACATTAGACAAATAACGGCAAGGCGCACTTCTGAGCTCTTGCCGATGATGGCCTTCTCGACGTTGGTGATGATGCGCTCAGCGACTAGTTTTGGGTCTTCCACGCCCCACTCCCGCCTTCTGGAGTATTGAAATCCCCCGGTCTGCCGGCTTTGCACTCGAAGTCTTCCGGGCGCGGGCCGGGGAAGACCACTCGGCTGCTATACGGCCGCGCCGCCGGAAAGTCCGGACGACGCACCTTCAATATACATAAATGCCGGCAAAGTCGGTTTCACGGCTTCCGGCATTCGTGTCGGCGATTATAGCAAGCTTCTATTTCCTCATCTATGCGTGGCACCTGCTGGCTCGCTATCGTCCTGGCCGGGCCTGTTTCGAAGGACAGGGATGGAGCTTCTTGGTGGCGAGAAGCCTCGCCTCACGACGGCATGAGGCCCCTGACTGCGACGATCGCTCCTGAAGCATGAGCGGAAGGCCGTAAAGGCCCAGAGCATGACCACTACGGCGCCAGCTGCAGCACGCGCGCAGGAGGCGCTGGCGGCCGTTCTTCCCGCGAGAGAGGGGAGTTCTCTCTGCCTATACGACAGGAGGCATCAAGCCGCGCCCTTGCGGCCCGGTTGCTCTCGTGCTACCGCCCGCAGCTTCTCGAGGTCTTCCCTGCGGATCGATATCTGTTTGCGCATGGTGGCGCGCAGGAGGTCGCCGAAGCCGTACTGACGCAGCGCGCGGCGCATCTGCCCTGCCGTCAGCCCCAGAGAGCGGGCAGCCTCCTCGATGGTCACGTAGTCGTCCTGCTTCTCCATCGCCCTCACGATGGCGGGCCGTGATCGTCGCCCCGCGACCGAGGGCTGTCAAGGTGCGCCGGGGTCTGGGACGCGCCCGAGGGACGCAGCTGCCCCCCGGGCGAAACCAACGGCGTAAGCGGCGCCGAGGGCAACCAATGTTAGGGACGGCGAGCGCATCGCGCGCTTCAGCCGGTAGCGAAGCGGCGGCCGGAGCTCCCCGGACACCCCTGACCCGCCGGAAGTGCGAGTGACGAGGGCGTCTGAAATTCCCTGAGCATACACGCGGCGCAGGAACCAGCGCCGGGTCATGCGCTCTGCCGGGACCCGATGGCCGACCACCGCGGCGGGCTCATAGAGGACATGGCCGCCGGCGCGGAGCAGTCGTACCTGAAAGTCGATCTCCTCGGCGCTGAGCAGCCGCCCGCCGGAGCGCCCGAGGATCGCGCGAAACCCACCCAACTCCAGTGCTACGTCTCGACCGACGGCGAAGTTGCAGCCGAAGAGCGGTTCCTCCGGCAGCGAGCATTCCTTCGGCAAGGCGCCGTAGTCGAGCAGGCTAAGAAAAGTCAGGAGGTGGCCACGGAGCCAGCGCGGCCGCTCCGCCTCCCAGAGACCGCGCACGGGACCTCCGACTGCCATGGGCTGGGGGCCTGTAGCAAAAGAAGCCAGTAGCGCTTCGAGCCAGGCTGGTTCCGCGACGGCGTCGTCGTCCATGAAGGCAACGAGGCGACCGCGAGCTTCTCTCAGGCCCCGGTTGCGGGCGTTCGAGAGGCCGAGATTGGGCTCGCGCACGTAACGCAGGTTGCTCGCGCTCAGCTCGTGGACCGCCGCCTCGGTTGCGGGGTCGCTCGCGTTATCGACGACCAGGACCTCGAAGAGCGAAGGCGTCAGTGTCTGCGCGACGGCGCTCCGGAGCGCATCGGCGAGGGGCTCTGGTCTACGAAAGGTGCAGATGACGCAGGTGACGTCCAACCCTTACGACTCTAGCCACCCGCCACTGCGGCAAACAAGCAGGACCAGGCGGCCTCATAGCGATGGCCGTAATGTCCCGCACTCAGGCTGACCGGTGGCCTCCGAGGACGGCACCGATGAAGCCTCTGTGCCCGCGCGCGAACTCGGCGCCGCTGGTGGCGCGCTTGCCCGCGCGTTGGACGCTGAGCAGCGCCAATCGGCCCTCGCCGGTCTGCACTACGGGGGCGACGCCTGACGCTCCGGACTCGGCGGGCACGGCCACTGGCGGCAGGACCGTCCCCGGCGGCTGGTCGTCGCCGCCTTCCAGTGGCCAGGCTTCGAGGATTCGTAGCTCCTCATCGCCCAGGCGCGTGAAGGCGACCGGCCAGGGGTTGTAAGCCCGGACGGCGCGCCAGATCTCAACCGCGGGCCGGGACCAGTCGATAAGCGCGTCGCCCCGTCGCACCATCGGGGCGTAGGTCGCCTGGCTGTCGTCCTGCGGACGCGCGCGGAGCAATCCCTGTGCCCAGGGATCGAGTGTATCGAGGAGGAGAGCGGCGCCTTTTTCCGCCAGGCGCGCTTCCAGGGTGCCGGCCGTGTCGTGAGGTGAAATCGGCTCCTCTGCCGTCGCGACAACCGGCCCCGCGTCCAGAGCGCGCACCATCTCCATGATGGAGACGCCGGTGATCTCGTCGCCCGCCAGGATGGCCGCGACGACAGGGGAGGCGCCGCGGTGGCGTGGCAGGAGCGATGCGTGCACGTTCAGGCAGCCGCGCCGCGGCAGTTCCAGCACCCGCTCCCGGAGTATCTGGCCGTAGGCTGCCACGATGATCGCATCCGGCTCCAGCGCCCGCAGGCGCTCCACGGAGAGCGGCGAGCTGACGTTGGCAGGCTGCAGTACTGGCACGCCCCGCTCTTGAGCCAGCACCTTGACCGGCGGCGCCGTGGCCCGGTGTCCCCTGCCCGCCGGCCTGTCAGGCTGGGTTACCACGGCAACGACCTCGTGCTGCGACTCGAGGAGCCGCCGCAGTGTCGGCAACGCGAACTCGGGCGACCCCATGAAGACCACGCGCATGTCGGCGCGATCTTAACAGCGGGCGGTCCGGTCCCTGCAGGTGGCGCCTTCTGGCTTCGTTTACTGCTTGACCAGCACCGGCGTGCCGGGGCCCGCCGCAAGCGCAGCCGCGGCGTTGCCGTTCGGCAGTGCGACCTCCAGGTAGCCCGAGCTGCCGACGAGCGCGGTAAGGCCGGGCGCCTCCGAGTAGGTCCGGGCCACCTCCAGTTCCTCCGCGGCAACGAGCACACGAGCGCCGGGTCGCAGGTCGCCGCCTCGGATGTCCGTGATCAGGTTTCCGAACCTGTCGCAACGCATCACCATCCCGTCGAGGCCTTCGGGCACAGGCGGCCCGCGGAACGCCGGCAGGGCCAGCAACTCGGTCACGCGGCGTCCCAGCTCGGCGGCTTTCGTGCCGCCCGCAAGCAGCCCGGCCACGGGCGCGAAGACGTCGCGTCCTTCGAAGGTCGCGCTCGGCCGCCGAGGCAGGAGGTCCTCGCGCGCAAACGCGAAGGCCCGCACGCTTCGTGGCAACCTGAGCGGCCTCGCCTCATAGCCGGCCTCGGGTGGCCGCAGACCGCGTGCCGTGTCTGGCAGAGCGGCCGACAGGCAGCCGTTGTCTGGGCCCACGAAAAAGTGGCCTTCTGCCTCAATGATGAGTCGCCGGCGGCCGGAGCCTACCCCGGGGTCGACGACGACTACGTGGATCGTGCCGGGCGGGAAAAAGCGCCAGGCGGTCTCGAGCACGAAGGCGGCCTCGCTGATCCCCTGCGGCGCGATCTCGTGCGTGAGGTCGACGATGCGCGCTTCCGGGGAAACAGCGAGGAGCGCGCCCTTCATCTGGCCGGCATAGGAGTCCTGCAGGCCGAAGTCAGTCGTGAGGGTGACCAGGGGCGCGCTCATCGCGTCTTCAGGTACCAGTCCTGCACCTGCCAGAAGCGCGCGCCGGGATTGTCCAGATATCCGGGCCGCGCGCCTTTCACGGCGGTCTTCTGCACGTACAGAGCGGTAGACGAGAGCAAGGGGATCGCCGGTACTTCCTGCGCGAAGAGTTCCTGAAACTCCCGGTAGAGTTGCGCGCGTCTTTCGGGGCTGGACTCGCGGCGCGCGTCCTCCAGCAGCCTGTCGAAGCGGGCATCGGACAGCATGCTGATGTTGCGGCCGCTCGAGGTCGTCTGGCTGCTGTGCCAGGCCGCGTACGGGTCGGGGTCGGCTTCGGCCTGGTAGGCGAAGAGCGCGGCCTCGTACGCTCGCGGCTCCAGCAGGTCGCGCACCAGCGCCGTCGTCCCCCCGGCTTCCACCTTCACGTCGACACCGATGGCTTTCCACTTCTCCGCGAGCGCCTGGGCAATGGCGACGCGCACCGGGTCGTTATTAGTTGCCAGCGTGAATGAGAGACGCCTGGCGCCGCTGATCCTGATCCCGCCGGAGAGCCGCCACCCGGCCTCGTTCAGGAGCAAATCGGCAAGGCTGGCGTCGGACCCGTAGCGGCTCATGGAGTTGGTCGCCGCCCAGGTGCCGTTCGCAAGAGGTGAATCGGCGCGCTGCGCCTGCTCGGGCAGGTACTCGGCCACAAGGGCGTCCCGTTCGACCGCGTACAGGAGCGCCTGTCGCACACGCCGGTCCTGGAAGAGGGGGTTGCGCAGGTTGAAGTAAACGAAGGTCACCTCGCCGGAGCCGAGGAAGGACAGACGCAGGTCCTTCCTGCCGGCGAGATAGGCGTAATCACCGGCGCCCACGCCGCCGTGAAAGAACGCGCCATCGATTTCCCTCCGGCGCAGAGCGCCCATGAGCGCGCCATCGTCGCGGAAGAAGCGCAGCTCCAGCCGCTGGAGGTAGGGTTGGCCGAAGTGGTAGGCGGCGTTGGCCACGAGCACCGCCCTGTCCGGCGACAGTTGCTCGATGCGGTACGGCCCCGTCCCGATGGGACGCTGGTTGAACGGTGAGTCGTACAGGCTCGCGGCTTGAGCCTCCAACAGGTGCCTGGGGAGTATGCCCGTGCTCAGGTAGGCCGGAAGCGGCGCGTATGGCTGCGGCAGATCGATTCGCACCGTGAGTGCGTCCACCTTCGTGACGGAAGCCTCCGCCAGCACCCGGGCGAGGGGCGGCGGAGACGGCAACGACGGCGACTTCAGAAGCCCGTAGGTGAAGACGACGTCGTCCGCGTCGAAGGCGTCGCCGTCATGCCACACGACTCCCTGGCGGAGGCGGAAGGTGTAAGAGCGGCCGTCCGCGCTGGGTTCCCAACTCTGGGCCAGGTCCGGGAAAGGGCGGCCTTCGCTATCGAGCCGCGTGAGGCCGGAAAAGACCAGAGCGGCGAGCGATTGGTCGGCATCGTTCTGGCCAGCGAAGAGCGGGTTGATCCGCGCCGGCGCGCCGGTGACGCCCTCGATGTACTGGCCGCCAAACGCCGGCTGGTTACCGTCGGAGCCGCCGCCGGCGTAGCTCCAGAGCGCGGTTGTCGCACCGATGCCGGCAGCGAGAAGGATGAGGAAGAGCCAGCGCTTCGCCCGTGGAGGGCGTCTGCCGCGCATATGGTCTCCCCAGGCGCGGCGCCTCGTTAGGTCTCGGCGACGCTCAGCGCGGACATCGCGAGGAACAACGCCGTCAGGACGATAGTCGCCTGGAAGAGCGTCTTCTCCAGGCCGCGGCGCGTCCGGAAAGCTGAAGTCGTCCCGCCGAGGCCGGCGCCAAAGCCGGAGCCCTTAGCCTGGAGGAGGATCACGAAGATCAGGACAAGCGATACCAGGATCTGGCCAACGTTCAGGGCATTTTCGAAAGACATCGCTGAAATTCTAGCTCGAGGGGCCAGTGGCGGCCAACTCCTCGGCCTCCTCGCGGTGGCCGTTGGACGCACCGTTGCTCACCGCTGGCAGGCCGCGCCCCATGTAGAGGCGCATCAGCGCCGCGGCCAGCTTGTCAGAATCGTGGTGGTAGCGGTTCTTTTCCGAGACGACGTCGGCCGTGATCACCCTCGCGCCGTCCACGACGAGCTTGTCGACGGGCACCGGGATCGAGTGCCACGCCTCCGGCAGAGGCCCGCGCACGTTGTCGTTCGCGAGGATGTAGTCGAACAGGCCCTCGCCTACGTGGCGGCAGAGGGTGTCGAAGTGGTCGCTTACCGAGAAGTCGTCCGTCTCGCCGTGCTGCGTGGCGACATTGCAGACGTAAACCTTCATTGCCTGCGTGATTGCCAGCGCCTGCCGGATGCCGTCGACGAGGAGGTTCGGCAAGACGCTGGTCAAGAGGCTGCCGGGGCCGCAGACCACCATGTCCGCTTCGAGGATCGCCCTGATCGCTTCCGGGTTCGCCTGCACGTTGGCGGGCTGCAGGAAGACCTCGCGTATTCGCGTGCCGCGCTCGGTGATGTTGTGCTCGCCGCTGATCGTCTCGTGGTCCTCGGTCCGGGCGTGCAAGGTGACGTTCGTTAGGGTCGAGGGCAGTATCTGGCCACGCACGGCGAGGACGCGGCTGGTCTCGCGCACGGCCTCCTCGAAGTTGCCGGTGATCGCGGACATGGCGACGACGAACAGGTTGCCGAAACTGTGTCCCTCCAGGCCGGAGCCCTCATTGAAGCGGTACTGGAACAGCTTCGTCATCAGGGGCTCCGCCTCCGCAAGCGCGGCTATGCAGTTGCGCACGTCACCGGGGGGCAGGATGCCGAGCTCGCGGCGGAGCCGGCCGGAAGAACCGCCATCATCGCCCATGGTGACGATGGCGGTGAGATTGGAGGTGTGCTCCTTGAGCCCCCTCAGCAGGACCGGGAGTCCGGTACCGCCGCCTATGGCAACGATCTTCGGACCTCGGGACTGGTAGCGATAGCGGTAGATGGCCTCGACGATACTGTCGTCCCGGCGCGGGTTGACGAAGGCGGCAAGGAGCGAGGTGTTCAGCTTCCAGACGCCGATGACGATCAGCGCAGCGGCAGCGCTGATGAAAAGCGCCGCGCGCACGAAGCGGGGCAGGAACTGCAGGGTGACGTAGTAGACCCACTCCGGGAAGGTGTAGTTGAGGTAGACCTCTCGCAGGATGTAGCCGAAACCAAGGCCCATGAGCGACACGCCGATGAGCACCAGCAGGAGCCATCGCTTGATGTGCATGCCGAAGTAGAACCACTTGATGAAGCTGCCGTTGCGTATCGAGCGCATGGTCTGGCGAATTATACGGGCTCCTTTCCCGTCGGACCGACCTCGGCCGGATATCTTGTCCCTATCCCTTGAGTTCGGCCTCCAGGAGCTCCTGCACGCGCCTGGCGTTGGCGCGCCCGCGCGTTTCCCTCATCACGGGGCCGACGAGCGCGTTAATCGCGCCCGGCTTCCCCGCCTTGTAGTCCCCTACCACCTTGGCGTTCTCCGCGATAACCTTGCGCACTGCCTCCAGGATTGCGCCTTCATCTTCCATTACACTCAGGCCGCGCTCCCGCACAATCTCCTCGGGGTCGCGGCCCCCGGCGAACATCTCTTCCAGCACGTGCTTCGCCGCGGCGCCGTTCAGCTTACCTTCGTCCACCATTACCACCAAGGAGGCGAGCTGTTCCGGCCGCACCTTCGACTCCGAGGCCTCGATGCCGGCGGCATTCAGGTGCCTGGCGAAGTCGGACAGGAACCAGTTGCTGACCAGCTTCGCCCGCTTCCCGCCCCCCGCCGCCTTTACGGCGGCCTCATAGAAGTCGGCCCGGGAGCGGCTTTCGGTCAGCAGTTCAGCCTCGTACGGCGAAAGCCCGTACTCGGACAGGAAACGCTCGCGCCGGCTCTCGGGCAGCTCCGGAAGCCTGCGGCGTAATTCTTCGACGTACTCGCGCGTGATCGCCAGGGGTGGCAGGTCCGGCTCCGGGAAGTAGCGGTAGTCGTGCGCCTCTTCCTTGGAGCGCTGGCTCGCCGTCTCCTGAGTGTCCTCCCGCCAGCCGCGAGTCTCCTGGACCACGCGACCGCCGGAGCGCAGGACTGCGGCTTGCCGCTGGACCTCGAACTCCATGGCGCGCAGGGCGGCGCGGAAGCTGTTCAGGTTCTTCAGTTCCACCTTCTGGCCGAAGGCATTGCTGCCCCGCGGGCGCAGGCTCAGGTTAGGCTCACAGCGGAAGTTGCCTTCCTCCATGTTGGCGTCGCTCACGCCCAGGTAGCGCAGGATCTGGCGCAGCTTCTGCAGGTAGGCCACGGCCTCTGCCGGCGACCTGGCGTCCGGCTCCGTCACGATCTCCATGAGGGGCATGCCGGCGCGGTTGATGTCCACCAGGGAGTATTCCTCGCCGCTGCTGTCGGCGCGGTGTAGCAGCCGCGCGGTGTCCTCCTCGAGGTGCACGCGGTTCACCCGGATGCGGCGCTTCACGCCGTCGACCTCGATGTCGACCCAGCCGTTGCGGCAGAGAGGCATGTCGTACTGGGAGATCTGGTACCCCTTCATCAGGTCCGGGTACGGGTAGTTCTTGCGGTCGAACTTGGCGCGCTCCGGTATCTGGCAGTTCAGCGCCAGGCCCGTCATGAGCGTGTATTCGACAGCGCGCTTATTGATTACCGGGAGCACGCCCGGCATACCCATGCACACCGGACAGACGTGGGTGTTGGGCGCAGCGCCGCTGTAGTCGGTGCTACACCGGCAGAACATCTTCGATGCTGTCGTTAGTTGGGCGTGGACTTCGAGGCCGATGACGACTTCGAAGTCCTCATCTGTTGTCGCTGCGGCGGGTGCCATCAAAAGCAGTGGCAGTATAGCACCCGCTTCGTGTATGCCTGAGCGCCAGAGCGGCCGTGCAGCGTTACAGTCGGGTTCCGCTCCGAGGTTTGCTCACCCCTCTTGCGGCCGGCCTTCCGCGCGCCACTCCGCCCATCCGCCTTCAACGCGCACCGCATCGAATCCCTTCTCGCGCAGGAGGGCGACGGCCTCGTCGGCGAACAGGCAGTATGCGCCGCGGCAGTAGGCAACGATGCGCCTGTCCTTTGGGAGGGAGTCCAGCCTGGCGGGCAACTCCTCGATAGGCACGGGCAACGCCCCCGGGATGTGCCCGCTCGCGAACTCGACCGCGGGCCGCACGTCGATGACAAGGATGTTGTCCGACCCGATGGCCTGCTGCAGGGCTTCGCGCCCAAGTCCCGGGGAAGCGAGCCCGAAGTCGCTTGCGAGCTGTCGGACTTCCGGCAGGCGCCTCTCGGCAGCCGCGCGGAGCGTGAGCCAGAGATCGAGGACGTCGTCGCCGGCAAGACGGTAGACGACGCGGTTCCCCGCCTTCTCCGCAGTGACCAGCTTCGCCTGCCGCAGGGCCTGCAGGTGCTGAGAGACGTTGGCCACGGACATTTCGGTCTCGGCCGCCAGCGCTTCGACGTGCCTCGGCGCCTGCGCGAGCAGGTCAAGGAGTTCGAGCCGCTTGTCCGAGGCCAGGCAGGACCCGAGGCGGGCGAACTCTGCGTAAAGGCGGTTCTTGAAGGCGCGGTGGCTCACAACTCAATCCTATTGGCGCGAAGGGCCCCGGCTCAAGATATGTTAGTCAACTATTCAACTATTATCTTGAAGTTATGAACTGAGGATGCCATCATCCAGGCGTGCAGCAGAACGCCACCACCATCTTGCCGCAGCAAGTGGTCCTTGGCCTGGGTGCAAACTGGCGGCAGTTCGCGCTTCTCGTCGCCGTGAACTGCTTTGTCGGCTCGATGGTAGGCCTGGAGCGCTCGGTCTTCCCCCTACTCGCGGAGGCCGAGTTCGGCGTGCGTTCTGCCACCGCGGCCACGTCATTCATCGCGACGTTCGGGGTGGCCAAGGCCTTCGCCAACCTTGCGGCGGGGAGGCTCGCCTCCCGGTTCTCGAAGAGGCGCCTGCTTCTGGCGGGCTGGGCCTTCGGCCTTCCGGTACCTTGGCTATTGGTCCTCGCGGACTCGTGGGGCTGGGTCGTCGCGGCAAACCTCCTCCTCGGGCTGAACCAGGGCCTGACGTGGTCGATGACCGTAAACATGAAGGTGGACCTGGTCGGGCCGCGCCGCCGCGGCCTCGCGCTGGGGCTGAACGAAGCAGCTGGCTATATGTCCGTCGCCGCCGCGGCCTACCTCAGCGGCGAAGTCGCTGCCGCGCACGGGCTCAGGCCAGGGCCCCTCTATCTCGGCATAGCCTTCAGCGCCGCCGGCCTTGCGCTGAGCACGCTGGTAAAGGACACGACGGCCCACGTGCGACTGGAGGCGGCCCCCCTCGGCGCCGGGGGCACCTCGCTGCTCGCGGCCTTCGCCGATGCGACCTGGCGGCGGCGGCAGCTCTGGGGCGCCTCGCAGGCGGGCCTCACGAACAATCTCAATGACGCCGTGCTCTGGGGCATCTTCCCCATCCTTTGTGCACGCCGCGGCTTCTCTCTCGAGGAGATAGGACTGCTGGCCGCGGCCTATCCGCTGGTCTGGGGAGCCCTTCAGCCCGCCACGGGCGCGCTTGCGGACGTCGCCGGGAGGAAGCCCCTGGTGGTCGCTGGCATGGCCGTGCAGGCGATCGCGATCTGGCTCGCCGCCGGCTCGACCTCGTTCGGCGGACTGCTGGTCCTGGTTTCAACGGTGGGGATCGGTACGGCGCTGGTCTATCCGACGCTCCTGGCTGCAGTCAGCGACGCGGCGCACCCGGAGGACCGCGCCAGCCTGCTGGGTGTGTATCGATTCTGGCGCGACGCCGGCGCCATCGCCGGAGCGCTTCTCGGCGGCGCCATAGCCGATGCTGCTGACCTGGGCGACGCCATGCGGTTCGTGGCGCTGGTAACGTTTGCTGCGGGCGTCGTCGCGGCTTTCACGCTGAGTCCTGCGAAAGACCGTGCTTATGCTGGAGGTGGGTCATGAAAGTCATCCCGTTCGTCCATGAGGGCCTCGGCAATAGCTCCTATCTGGTCGACCTGGGTGACGGCAGCGGTCTTCTCGTCGACCCGAACCGAATCGTGCGGCCCTATCTCGCGGCGGCGCAGGAGCGCGGGCTGCGCTTGCGCGCCGTACTGGAGACGCACCTGCACGCCGACTTCGTCTCCGGCGCCCGTGAGGTCGCCGCGGCCTCCGGAGCGACCCTCTTCCTGCCGGCGAGCGCGGGCTCGCGGTTGCAGCACACGGGGCTGGCGGCGGGAGAGTCCTTGCGGCTGGATGGCGTGGAAGTGGAGGTGATCGGCTCGCCGGGGCACACGCCTGAGCACCTGGCCTACGTCCTGCGCACGGCCGCGGGACCGCCTCACCTGTTTTCCGGCGGCTCGCTCATCGTGGGAGGAGCCGCCCGGACGGACTTGATAGCTCCGGACATGACGGTGGCACTCACGCGCGCTCAGTTCCGGACGTTGCGCGACGCCTTCGCCGCTCTGCCAGACGAGACGGTCCTGCTGCCGACGCACGGCGGCGGCTCCTTCTGCTCGACCGGCAGCGGGCAGCAGCGGCAGTCGACGCTGGGACAGGAGCGGCGGACGAACCCACTGCTGGCCTTCGAGGACGAGCAGGAGTTCGTCGATTGGTTCCCGACGACATTCCCGGCCACACCGGCCTACTACTCGCGCATGCGGCCTCTCAACCAGCAGGGCCCCAGGCTTCGCACGGAGGTCGCGCCGCCGCCGTCGCTGGCGCCGGCCGATTTTGCAGCAAGGGCCGTGGCGGACGGCATCGTGATCGACGCCCGGCCGCGCGGGGAGTATGCCGCCGCCCACATTCCCGGCTCGCTGAGCATCCCTTTTCGCGATGCCTTCGCCGTGTGGCTCGGCTGGCTCGTGCCGGAGCGCAGGCCCCTTTACTTCGTGGCGGCGCCCGAGGTCCGCGACGCCATCGTGGACGAGTGCCTCCTCGTGGGCTACGAGGATTTCGGGGGATGGCTTGAGGGAGGCATCGCCGCCTGGAAGGCGTCCGGTCGCGAGATACGCCGCACGGACCTCCTGTCGCCGGAGGCGGCCCGGGCGGTGCTGTCCGCGGGCGCCGTCGCGGCCGACGTGCGGGAGGCGGATGAGTTTGCGGCCGGCCACCTCGAGGGCGCCCTCTCTATCCCGCTCGGAGACCTCCCGGCGCGCCTGGCCGAGCTGCCGCGAGACAGGCCTGCCGTCGTCTACTGCGCCGCCGGAGACCGCGCCTCCTCCGCCGCGTCCCTCCTGGAGGCGGCCGGCTTCCGACAGGTCTTCAGCCTGGAGGGTGGCGCTGAAGCCTGGCGCGAGGCCGGCCTGCCCCTGACCCGTTAGGCGACTAAAGGAGCCGCGGCGGAGGCGCGCAGGCCGGCCAGATGCCTGCCGATGCGAGGGCTGGGCGCTGCCCGGGCAGGCGCTACCGGGAGTGCCTCGGCCACCGGCCCGCCCGGCGTGCGCCACGCCTCAGCTTGCAGGGTCAGAGATTCACCCTGGTCCCTCGCTGTGCCCTGCCTCTCAGGATCGGCGGCGTAACAACCGATTCTCATTATGTGAGGGTGTCAATGAATCGGGAGTCGATCCTTTCTCTCGTCCGCAGCGAGCCGGAAGGAGTGAAGCTGCTGGCCGAAGTCGCCGCCGGCGGCGCGGTCGTGCTTGCGGCCTGGTCGCTTATCGGCGACAGCCTGATGAGCGACCTCCTGTATGCCCCCATCACGCTCGCCCTGGCGGCTGCCTACGCGGCCGCGCTCATAGGCTTCACCGGCTCCCTGGTCCACGGCGCCGACCGCTGGCAGGTCGAGTCCGCGCGCCAGGCGCGGCGCTTGCTCCGCACGGCGCCTCCTGCTCCGGGCGCAACGCCCGGTCCTGTCTCGCGCACGCCGACGTCGTTCGACTTCTGGTACTTCGTCCTGCGTCTGGAGGACGAGATCAGGCTCGCGCGCCGCCAGGGCCAGAGGGTCAGCATAGTGCTAATGCGCATCGACCCGCCCGGCGGCGCAACGGACAGCGCCATCGAGCAGATCAACTTCGACGTGGCCAGCATTGCTGCGAGCTACGCTCAGACAATGAGCATGCCGAGCGCCATCGCCCCCCTCGAGTACGCCTTTGTCATGCCGGGCGCCGGCCGCGAGGATGCGAGGTCGCGCGTGGCGCCCCTCCTCGGCCCGTTGGGCGATTACTGGTGCGAGTTCGCGATCGCGGTGTATCCCGACGACGCCACCCAGGCGGAGGCGCTGGTGCAGTTCGCTCAGGAGGAGCTGGACCGCTCGCTCGAGGACGAGGCCGCGAGTTAGCGCAACGGCAGGTCCATCCAGCGGTGCTCGATTCCCGCATCGAGGAAGATGTCGCCCCGTGCCCTGTAGCCGAGACGCTCGTAGAAGCCGATGGCGTGCAACTGAGCGGCGAGGGTGATGCCGGGGTAGCCCAGTTCGTGCGCCCTCTCCTGCAGGGCCTGCATGAGGAGGCGGCCGAGACCCTTGCCTCTGTGCTCGCGCAGCACGGCGACGCGCCCGATGTGGGCGTAGTGCGGTGGGCCGTCCTCCAGCAGTAGACGCCCGGTGGCCACTGGCTCACCGTCCAGGCGCAGGAGCGCGTGCTCAGCCGTGCGCCCCCAGGCCTCCGGGGCGTCCAGGCCGTCGATCTCCAGGTCCTCGGGCACGCCCTGCTCCTCGATGAAGACTGCCCGGCGGATGCGCAGCGCCTCAGCCATGGCCGCGTGGCCCCTCACGAACTCGACCTTCACGTCGCTCACGGAGCGAGTCTACAGCGCGCGGCCCGGTCTTCCGAGGGAAGCGTGGCGGAGATGTCCGGGAAGCATGCGGCCTAGGGGCAGAGTACGGACGACGGAGCGCAGGAGAGTTGAGGTGGCGGCGAATGTGAGCGCCCGGCGCTGGAGAGACCGGTGCTAGTATGGCCCTGGCCAGGGGGTCGGATGCCTCGCGACCTTAAGCTTGCAAGCTGGCGGCTGCTGTTGCTGGCCGCACTCTCTCTCGGTCTCGCGTTCGCGGTCGTGGGCTGCGGCAGCGACATTGGCGGCGCAGCCGTTACGGCGACGGCGTCGGACGCTGGCGCGACCTCGCCGCCTCCCTCCACCCCTCTGGGCCGGTGGTGACGTGGTGGCATGGACGGAGGCATACTGCGGGCCGGATCGCGGCAGGGCGCGCGTCCTCGACCGCCGCACCGGATCGGTGACAGGGTTGGACCAGTCGCTGTGGGTGACGGTCACGCCTGGTGGGCTCTTCGGCGCGGGCGAGTTCGGCCCGTCCGACCTCATCGACCCGAGGACGTGGCAGTACGTGGCGGTCCTGCCGCCGCGCGCGGGCGGGAGCGGCCCTGCTATTGACGTGAACTGGTAGCCGGATTACAAGTACGCGAGCCGTGGTCAGGCGTTCGGCCACGGCGGCTATTGCGGGTAGGAACCATGCCCAGCAGGCGCGACACGGTAATAATCCTCATCGCGGCGGTGGTCATCGCCGTTTTGGCCTGGGCATTCCTTGCGCGCGACGAGAGCAGCGCCCCGACCGCGCCACCTGGCGGACTGCACCAACCGGCGCCTCTGTGGCCCGCCGCGTACCTGCTGGTCTACGCCTCGTCGCCCGCGGGGTTGCCGGCATTGCCATAACGCCGTCCCTGGACGCGGCTTACGCGCTCCGGCCTCACCTCCGCAGCCTTCATCTCGTCGGACACGGGGAGGGAGACGGTGAGGACGCCGTTCTCGTAGGTGACGTTCGCCATCTCACCGTCGACGGGGGTGTCGAGCGAGAGGCGCCGGTAGTAGGGTCCCGGGTTCCATTCGTCCAGGATGACCTCTTTGTCGCCCTTGAAGGCGCCGCGGAGACGCCCTTCCAGCACGACCTCACCCTCGCGGGTGACGTGCACCTGGATGTCTTGAGGCTCCAATCCGGGAAACGGGGCGGCGATGGTCACGCGATGGTCGCTGCGGTAGAGCTTCACCGGCGTGTCGTCCTGCCTTGGTCCTTCGTAAGGCCTGCCTTGCTGCATCAGTGTCCTCTCGTTTTTCTGCGGGCGTTCGAGTCGGAGCCGGAGCGTCCGGAGCGCGGCCGGGCCGCGCGCGTGTCGATGGCCGTGGCGCGAGAGACGCGCCGCCCGTCCTGCTCGCGGCGTCTCGAAGACCAGGCTCCCGCAGCCGCGCGAGCCCCGTGGCGAGCGTCGTGGGCGTCTCTCGGTCGGCTGTCGCTGTCCGCCATCTCCGCCTCCTGCAACCTGAATAGCACCTGGTCCCTTGCCACCGGATAAGGACGCGGCCGTGACCGCTCTCGGCTCGGTGACAGACTCGTCGCGACGCGGCTACCATTCCCCCAGCACCAGCGAGGGTCCGTGATGGATGAAGACCTCCTCTCGATAGCCTCGGACATCGTCGAAAAGGCCAGGCGGCTCGGCGCCGACCAGGCGGACGCCTACGTCGTCGCATCGAACGAGTCGTCCGTGCAGGTGCGCCGCGGCGCGGTCGAGCGCGTGATCGACGCCGGCTCGCGCGCCGCTGGCATCCGCGTGATCAAGGAAGGCCGCACGGCGGTCTGCTCGACGGCGGACATGACGCCGAAGGCGCTGGAGCAACTGGTGCGCGACGCCGTTGACCTGGCTTCGATCTCGGAGCCAGACGCCTATGCCGGCTTGCCCGAGCGCGCGGACCTGGCGTCTGGCGTCCTCCCGGACCTCCAGCTTTACGATGAGCAGATCGAGTCCCTTACTGCGGACGAGATGCGGGAGATGGCTTTGCGCTGCGAGGCGGCCGCCTTCGACTACGATGGCCGCGTCACGAACTCCGACAGCTGCGCCATGGAGGTCCGGCGCGGTGTCGTTGCCCTGGCGAACAGCCTTGGCTTCGCCGCCTCTTACCCTTCGACGGCGGCCGGCATCATGATCGAGGCCATCTGCGACGACGCGGAGGGCAAGAAGCGCAACGACTACTGGCATAGCTACGAGCGCGCGCTGCACCGGTTGGAGAAGCCGGAGGAGGTCGGGCGCAAGGCCGCGGCCCGCGCCGTCGCGAAGCTCGGAGCGCGCAAAGTGGCGACGAAGGCGGTACCCGTCGTCTGGGAGGCGCCGGTGGCGACGGCGCTGTTGCGGGTGATCGGCCAGGCGGTGTCCGGCGAGGCGTTGTACAGACGCGCTACCTTCCTTGCCGACCTTGAGGGCCGCCAGGTGGCGTCGCCTCTGTTCACGCTGACCGACGACCCCCTGCTGCCGGGAAGGTTGGGATCGCGCCCGTTCGACGGAGAAGGCGTGGCCTCGCGGACGCTGCCCGTCTTCGAGCAAGGCATCTTCCGGGCGTTCCTCTTCGACACCTACAACGCCCGCCGGCTGGGGCGCCGGGCGACGGGGGCGGCCCATCGCAGCATCGATTCGGCGCCGGCCCCGGGGACCTCGAACCTCGTCCTGTCTCCCGGCACGACGCCTCCGGAGGCGCTTTACGCCGACATAGAGGAAGGACTGTTCCTCACGGACATCATGGGCTTCGGCGTGAACCTGACGACGGGGGACTTCTCTCGCGGCGCGCAGGGCTTCTGGATCGAGAAGGGCGCCCTCGCGTTTCCCGTGACCGAGGTCAACATCAGCGGCAACCTCAAGGACATGCTCGCGGCGATTGACGCCGTGGGCAGCGACTTGCTCTGGCGCGGCGGCATCGCGGCGCCGAGCCTGCGCATCGGCCGCATGACCGTGAGCGGCCTCTAGGTGCCCGCGGCGGAATCACCGTGCTCACTCCGACCGCCGCGGCTTCCGCCGGCCAGGCCTGGCCCTTGCCGGCGCAAGAGCGCCCAGCGACGACCACGCCTCGGCCACAGGCTTGACTCGACCGAGCCTTGCCCTATGCTGGGGCGCGGCAGAAGGAAACTTGCAGCCTCCTAGAGAGTGAGACCAGACCGGATGGGCAGTATCGCGGCAGTCGACGAGAAAACGGGACGCAAGTTCTTCCTTGACGACCCGGACGACCTGCAACCGGGTGAGAGCCTGACCTTCATCCTGAACCTGCACGGCGGCGGGTCCGTCGGCATGTGGCAGCGCGAGTACTTCCCCGCATACAAGTACAAGGAGGCCTACCGGCTCGTAATCGCCACGCCGTCGGCCGCCACCAAGGAGCCGTCACGGCGGTGGGTGGCCGAGGCGGACGACGAGCACCTGCAGAACATCGTCGAGTACGTGTTCGCGAAGTACGGCAAGGAGAACATCCGCGCCTTCTGGCTCGTTGGCCACTCGCAGGGCGGGATGACATCGCAGCGGCTCCTGAACACGGAGTACTTCGCGAAGCGCGTCGACGGCTGGCTCAGCCTGTCGGGAGGACGCATCGGCCCGGCGGAACGGGCGCCGAACTTCGGGCGCCCAGCGCCGGAGGGCGTGGCCCCCGGCACGGCCGCGCCCCCTGCCGGCTTTAGCCGGCCGCCGGTGCCAGACTGCGACTTCTCGTTCATCTACGCGACGGGCGAGCACGAGATTGCCTCTCTGCCCGAGACCTCACCCTGGGCCGAGAAATACGGCGCC
This sequence comes from Dehalococcoidia bacterium, assembly GCA_035574915.1. NCBI lineage: Bacteria > Bacillati > Chloroflexota > Dehalococcoidia > Dehalococcoidia bacterium. The sequence continues at coordinate 26,513 of DATLYJ010000089.1, forward strand.
GGGCCTAGGGTCCGCCTGCCAGACGTGGTCGACACGGAACCGGGCCTGATCTACGACCGGCTCAGCGAGGGCAGGTCGAGCCCGGCCTGGGGCCTCTACCCGCGACCCGGCACAGCTCAGGTCTACGTCTATCCGAATGCCCGCGATGGACGCGTAATCGCGGATGTCGTGCGGCTCGACAAGGGGCACACGGAGGGCCTGGAGCCGAGGATCACGGAGGAACTGATCAAGCTCATGGTGTCGGCGCCAGGGGGCAAGGCCCACCGAGTCTAGGAGCCGCCCGGGCAGGTCTGCTGCCTGGCCGGGCCTTCGAACGCCGGCCGCGCACTCTGAGGCTCTGGGAGCCACTCTGACTCGCGCCTACTTCCGCCTCCGGGCAGGCCGCGTGCTTGTCCCTGCAGATGGGGAGCCTCGAGCGCGCGAAGGACGCGTCTGCCCGTCCTCCGCCGGGACGGGCCGAGCCCGTCGTCCTTACCCGAGCTCAGCCAGGCGGCGTTGGGCGACCTCCAGGCGGGACTCGGCCGCGGCCAGGCGGTCGCGGGCGTCCTGGACGACAGCCGCCGGCGCCCGTGAAGTGAAGCCCTCGTTCGATAGCTGCGCCCGCAGGCGTTCGACCTCGGCGCGCGCCTGCTCGGCCTGCCTCTGGAGGTTCGCCCGCTCGGCGGCGACGTCGAAGAGGCCGGCCAGAGGGACGACGACGGTTGCCCTGTCGAGCACGGCGGTGGCAACTCCCTCGGAGGGCGCTTCGGAGGCCGATGCCACGAGGCGGAGCGGCCGCACGCGCGCGAGCTGTTCGATCGCGGGGACGTGAGGCGTAAAGTCGTCGCCGCTGACGATGTACGCCTCGATCCAGCGGCCGGCGTCGATGTTGCGTTCCCGCCGCAGGTTGCGGACCGCCCGGACGATGTCCATGACGGCATCCATCTCGGCTTCGGCGGCGGCGTCGCGCCAGACGCCGGACGGCTGCGGGAACGGGGCGACCATGATCAGCGGCTCGCTGGCGTCGGGCAGATGTCCGCGAAGATCGCCGCTGCCGGACCAGATCTCCTCCGTGACGTAGGGCATGTAGGGGTGGAGGAGGCGCAGGGCAGTGTCGAGGACGTGGACGAGGACCGGGAGCGGCGACACCTGGGCGGCGGCGCGGAGGCGGACCTTGGCGATCTCCAGGTACCAGTCGCAGAACTCGTCCCAGAGGAAGTCGTGCATCTCCCGGCCGGCCTCGCCCAGCTCGAAGCGCGCCATCAGGCGCTCCGTCTCCGAGACCAGGCGGTCCAGGCGAGACATGATCCAGCGGTCCTCGGCTGGCAGCGAGGCGCGGCGTGACGGGTCGGGCCGCGGCACCTTCTGCCCCGGTTCGAGCTGGCTGAGGACGAAGCGCGATGCGTTCCAGAGCTTGTTGGCGAAGTTGCGCGCCGCTTCGATCCTGGGCTCTTCGAGGCGCTGGTCGTTACCGGTGCCGCCAGCGGTCACGAGCTTGAAGCGCAGCGCGTCGGAGCCGTAACGGTCAATCAGGACTTCAGGGTCGACGCCGTTCCCCTTGGACTTGCTCATGCGCTGGCCACGGTCGTCGCGCACGGTGCCGTGGAAGTAGACGTACTCGAAGGGCACGTCGTCCATGGCGTAGAGGCCCATCACGATCATGCGCGCGACCCAGAGGAAGATGATGTCGTACCCGGTCTCCATGACGGACGTCGGGTAGAAGTAGCGCAGGTCCTCGGTGTCCTCCGGCCAGCCGAGGGTCGAGAACGGCCAGAGGGCCGAGGAGAACCAGGTGTCGAGCGTGTCCTCATCCTGGCGGATGACGGTCGACCTGCAGTGCTCGCAGCGGTCCGGGTCCTCGATCGCGACCGTCATCTTGCCGCAGTGATCGCAATACCAGACGGGGATACGGTGGCCCCACCAGATCTGGCGGCTGATGCACCAGTCGCGGATGTTCTCCAGCCAGTTGCGGTAAACGCCCAGGTGCCTTTCCGGGATGATGCGGATCTGCCTCCGCCGCCCGCCCGCACCGTCCCAGCCCTCGACGACGGCCCTAAGAGCGTCGCGGGCGAGCGAGCGCGCCCGGCCGTTCCGCTCGTAGGGCCTGGTCATGGCGACGAACCACTGCTCACTGATCAAAGGCTCGACGATGGTCCCGCAACGGTCGCAGCGGCCGACGGAGTGGGTGTACGGCTCCTCTTTCTCCAGTAGTCCCTGCTCGCGGAGCAAGGCCACCATGTGGCGGCGGGCCTGGAAGCGCTCCTGGCCATCGAGCGGGCCGGCCTCGGAGTTCATCCGCCCGTCGAATCCGACGGCGGTGACGACCGGCAGAGAGTGGCGCTCGCCGATCTCGAAGTCCACGGGGTCGTGGCCGGGCGTGACCTTGAGCGCGCCTGTGCCGAACTCGGGGTCGATGGCTTCGTCGGTGATGACCGGCACAAGCCGGCCGATCACGGGGACGCGGGCGCGGAGCTTGCCGGCGATGTCGCTATAACGCGCGTCCCCGGGATGCACTGCTATGGCCGTGTCGGCCACGATCGTCTCCGGCCGGGTGGTGGCGATGGTAATGAAGCGGCCGCTGTCATTGCCGGCGTCGTCAGCAAGGGGGTAGCGGACGTGCCAGAGGAACGACTGCTCGTCCTCGTGGTCGACCTCGAGGTCGCTGAGGGCGCTCATGCAGCCGGGGCACCAGTTGATGATGCGGTTGCCGCGGTAGATAAGGCCGTCGTCGTAGAGCATCTTGAAGATGGTGCGGACGGCGCGCGCCGGCCCCGGGTCCATGGTGAACCGCTCCCGGGTCCAATCGGCGCTGATGCCGAGGCGCTTGTGCTGCTCGAAGATGCGCGCCCGGCTGCGGTTCACGAAGTCCCACACGCGCTCCAGGAACTTCTCGCGGCCGATCTCGTGGCGGGTCAGGCCCTCGGCGGCGAGCTGATTCTCGATGATCGCGTTCACGGCAATGGCGGCGTGGTCGACCCCCGGCAGCCAGAGGGTCACGTCGCCCTTCATGCGGTGCCAGCGGATGAGGATGTCCTCGACCGTGTCCATCATGGCGTGGCCCAGGTGCAGCTCGCCGGTGAGGTTCGGTGGCGGCATGATGATGGTGAAGGGCCGCCGGCCCGGCTCGTCCGATGGTACGCGCGGCGTGAAGTAGCCGGACCTCTCCCATCGTTCGTACAGCGCCCGCTCGACGCTCGAGGGGTTGTAAGCCCTCGGCATCTCCTCGCGGGTGGGTGGTTGTGCCGTCATGGCAGTCTCTCCCTAGCCCCTTCCCCAGGGGGCATCTCGTCTATCATCGCGGCATGAAACCAAAGAGGCCAGTTGTCCTCATCGACATCTTTTCCGAGGAGCGGGTGCGGCTGCTCTGAGTGCTGCGAGTCCTCGGCCCCGGCCAGCGGTACGCGGACGCAGTGACCCAGGGGCGACCGGGCGCGAAAGTGCGCGTGGTGTTCCTGCCGGGGCGCCTGAGGCGGCCCCGGCGTCAGGTTCGATGTCCGGAACGCGGGGGCTCGCGCGCGGACACGGTACGCCGGAGGGTCGTGGAGCTGGTCGGAGTAGAGAGTCGGGTGTTCGTCAGCGGGCGCCGCAACTGCAGCCGCCGCCGCAGCCGCCACCGCCGCAACCGCCGCCCATGAGGCGCGGGTTGCGGATCGAAAAGCCCTGGCGCAACTCTTCCTGGATGTAGCCGACCTCGGCGCCGGCCCAGAAGGGCACGCTGAGCTCGTCGACGTGCAGGCATACCCCATCGCTCTCGAGTACTACGTCGCTCTCGTCAGCCTCAGACCAGGCCATGCCGTAGCGGACCTGGCCCTCGACCGGCTGCGCATACAGCTTGAGCACCAGGCTCTTGTCCTCCTGGGCTTCGATCATGCTGCGAAAGCGCTCCATAGCTTCTCGAGTGACGCTGATCATGCCTTCCTCCAGCGAGGGGTTGCACTGGCCATTCTCGGCGCATCGGGTACATCCCTGCAAGGGCCATACGGCCGGCTCCTTGAAGGCCGGCCGCTGCAGCCTTGCGCCGTGCCTGACGGCAGGCCTAGGACGGCGATGCCGCGGCGTGTTTGTCGCCGATGAGGCCGGCGATAGCGCGCAGCACGGGCTCGGGGCGGAAGTGCTCCGGGTCGATCAGGTGGTGGACCCGCAGGCCTTCCCAGGCGCAGATGAGCAGGACGGCCAGACCTTCCGTATCGATGTGAGGAGCCAGTTGCCCTGCGCTCTGGGCCTCATCGAGGAGGGCGCGCATGTTCGACCGCCAGGTGTTGAGTTCGGCCGAGAGCGATTGCAGGAGGTCCGGCCGGCGAAGGGCCTCGGGAAGCGTCTCGATGTGGACGCGGGTGACAGCGTCGCAGGAAGGGTCATTGAGCGAGCCGAAGACGCGCGCGCCCAGGGCCGCGAGGGCGCCGAGCGGCTCGCCGGCGGTGTCCCGCGATTGGGCGATGCGCTGGAGGGCCTCGGACTGAGCGCGCTCGCTGGTGGCGCGGAGGATGTCTTCTTTGCTGGTGAAGTAACGGTAGAGTGCGCCGTAGCTGAGACCACTTTCCTTGCAGATGTCCTGCATTGTGGTCTCGTGATAGCCGCGGCGGCCGAAGCAGGTCCAGGCCGCGTCCAGGATCTGGTCACGCCGCGCCTTCAGGTAAGCTTCGCTGACCTTGGGCACTGGCCCTCCTTCTGCTCAGGACTGGCGCTGGCCGGCCAGCGCGGGCGACGCGCCGCCGTCGATGGCGGCCGCGAGCCGGATCAGGGTCGCGGCGATGCGCTGACGGGCGCCGCTGGCGGACGGCCTCCCGGCGTCCATTGTAGCCCTGAGGGCGAGGCGCGCCCGTTGTGCCGGCGTAAGGTTCTCCTCGAGGTGGGCGGCGGACCTCACGAGGTGTTCCATCGTGACCCAGTCGAACATAGGTGTGCTCCAAACAAAACTGACTAATCACTTTTTATACCAGAATCAGAGGGCTGTCAAGATGCTGGCGGCGCTCAGACCCCCGGAGGCCAGTGCCGGGGCAGGGTTGTAGGCCTAGGAGGAGAGGGTACGGCGCAGCAAATTGATGGCCTGGCTCACCGCGCGGCGCTTGATCTGTTCACGCGCCTGGCCCATGACGTAGCTGATCACCGACGTGGCCCCCTGAACGTCGACGGCTATGTGCACTTCGCCCACTGGCTTGTCGTCCTGCGGGTCCGGCCCGGCGACGCCGGTGATCCCGACGCCCACGTCGGCGCGGAGTCGCTCGCGCGCTGCGGCAGCCATGGCGATGGCCGTCTCGTCGCTGATCACGCCGTGTTCCTCGATGATCCGGGCATCGACGCCCATCATTTCCTTGACGTCTGTCGCGTAGCTGACGATGCTGCCCCGGAAGTAGCGGCTGGAGCCGGGGACGTTAGTGATCGTGTCGGCGAAGAGGCCGCCGGTGCAGGACTCCATGGCGGCTAGTGTCAGGCCGCGCTCGACCAGCATCTCCCCGACAACCTTCTCGAAGGTGTCGTCGTCTGCGCCCCAGATGGCAGGGCCGAGGATGCGCCGCACTTCCGCCTCCACCGGCTCGATGATCGCCCGCGCCTCGGACTCCGTGGCCGCCTTGGCGGCCAGGCGCACGTGGATGCCGTCCGGCTTCGCGTACACGCCTATGGTCGGGTTCGTCGCCTTCAGCAGAGGGCTGAGGGCTTCGTCGACGCTTCCCTCGCTCATGCCCGAGGTCTTCAGCGTGCGGGTTATGAGGACGATGCCGGGGTTGCGGCGCGCCAGTTCAGGCGCGACCTCGTTCTGCCACATGCGCGTCATTTCCGCCGGCGGTCCCGGCAGGCAGATGATGATGTTGCCATCGCGCTCGACCCACCAGCCGGGGGCGGTCCCGCCCGGGTTGGGAATCGGGCGCGCCGAGGGCACGAGCCAGGCTTGCTTGACGTTGCGTTCCGGCATGACGGCGCCGCGGCGGGCGAAGATGGAGCGCACCCAGGCCTCGAGCTCCGGGTCAACGTAGAGCTCTTCGCCCAACACCTTCGCTACGGCCTCCCGAGTTAGGTCGTCTTCGGTCGGCCCCAGGCCGCCGGTAGTGATGACGAGGTCGTTGTGCTCCCAGGCGTGGCGGATGGTGTCCGCGATGCGGTCCAGGTTGTCGCCGACCGTGTGCTTGAAGTAGAGGTCGATGCCCAGGGCCGGCAGGCGGGAGGCGATGTAAGCGCTGTTCGTGTCGACAATCTCGCCGAGCAGCAGTTCGGTGCCGATAGAGATGATCTCAGCCTTCATGCCGCCCTCTCAGGGAAGCTCCTGCCGGAGTACTGGCCTGCAAGATACGGTGAGACGGCGCGGCTGGCAACGGCGGACCAAGGAGGCTGCTAAAGCTGGGTGGCCGAAACGGTGGCGAAATGCGCCCGCTAGGGGCCGTCGCCGGCAGCGCGCTTCTCCATGTAGCGCATCAGGACGAAGAAGGGTAGGAAGCAGGCAAGCGCCGCAAATCCGGGCAAGAGCCAGCCTCCCAGGAGCATGAAGATTCCCGAGGAGATCGCCAGCGCCATCCCCAGGACGGAGACGATGCGGACGATGGCGAGGAGGGCGGTGGCGCGGTCGGGTTGCATCTGAGAGAGATCGTATCAACCGGGGCCTTTAGCGCCAGGGTTGCGAGCGGCCCTGGCTGGCCGCGGATCGCGGGACGCTACGCCTCCCAGCGTCGGAAGAGCAGCGCCGCATTGTGGCCCCCGAGGCCGATAGAGGTCGAAAGGGCGTATTCCAGCCCGGAGACTGGCCTCGCGGCATTTGGCACGTAGTCCAGGTCGCAGTCCGGGTCGGGGACAGCGTAGTGCATGGTCGGCGGCAGCAGTTGGCGTTCCAGCGCGAGGACCGTGACCAGCGCCTCGACGGCGCCAGCGGCGCCCATCATGTGGCCGGTCACCGACTTCGTCGAAGACACCGCGAGCGACCGCGCGTGCTCCCCGAACACCCGCTTGATCGCGGCCGTCTCCACCCGGTCGTTCAACGGCGTGCCTGTGCCGTGGGCGTTGATGTAGCCAACGGCGCCGGGAGGGACTGCTGCTTTGCGGAGCGCCATCTGCATGGCGAGCACCGGGCCCCTGCCGGAGTCCTCCGAGGCCACCATGTCGAAGGCGTCGTTGCTGGAGCCGTAGCCGGCGAGCTCGGCGCGGATGCGGGCGCCTCGTGCGAGGGCGTGCTCCAGGCTCTCGAGCACGACGGCGCCTGCGCCCTCGGCGACCACGAAGCCGTTGCGGCGGCGGTCAAATGGACGGCAGGACTCTTCGACCGGCTCCGAGATGCCGATGGCGCGCATCGCCGCGAAGGCCGAATAAACGATCTCGGAGAAGGGCGCCTCAGCACCACCGGCGACCATCACCTCCGCATCGCCGCGGCGGATGACCTCGGCCGCTTCGCCGATCGCCGCCGCACCGGTCGCGCAGGCGGCGACGACGGCCATGTTGGGGCCGGTCGCGCCGGTCAGGATGGCGATGTTGCCGGATACGGCGTCCGGCAGCATGTTCGTCAGGAGGAAGGGGCTGACGCGCCGCGGGCCGCCCTCGCGCAGGAGGCGGCTCTGCTCCTCGATGAGCATGAAGCCGCCAGACCCGCAGCCGAAGACCACTCCGGCTGAGTCGCCCAGGGCGACGCCCTCCGGGAAGCCGGCGTCGGCGAGAGCCTCCAGGGCGGCGGCGACGCCGAAGAGGGCGTAGCGGTCCATGCGGCGGGCTTCTTTCGGCGAGACGCCCCTCGGCTCGAAGCCCTTCACCTCGGCGCCGACATCCGCATCGAATTTCGAGCCGTCGAGGAGCGTAAGGCGGCCGATGCCGCTGCGGCCGGCGATGAGGGACTCCCAGGTCGTGGGAGCGTCGTTGCCGACGGGCGTGATGGCGCCGAGGCCGGTCACGACCACTCGGCGACGGCCGTTGGCGTCAGTGCCGGAGAGGAGTGTCATGCTGGCTGGCCGGACTCCAGGGGGGCGCCGATGCCCTTGATCTCCTCCGGACGGGCGTCTTCCACGGCCACGAACGGCAGATTGGCGCCAAAGCGCCGCGCGATGTTCGTCAGCGTGCGTCCGGGCCCGACCTCGACGAAGGTAGCGATGTTCTGGTTCACCAGCGCGCCCATGCACCGCACCCACTCGACCGCTTCGCAGATCTGGTCGGAAAGCTCCTGCACTATCTCGTCCGCCGTCGTGAGGAGGCTGCCATCCAGGTTGGAGACAAGCGGGGCGGTGGGCGTGAAGAAGCGCGTCTTTCGGATTGTCGGGGTGAGCTCGTCGGCGGCCGGGCGCATCACGGGGGTGTGGCCCGGCACGCTTATGGGCAGGCGCCGCACCGCAGCGCCCCTCTCGCGGGCGATCTGCATGGCCCGCTCCAGCGGGGCAATGTCGCCCGAGATCACGAACTGCTCGGGAGCGTTGTGGGCGGCGATGGCGATGGACTCGGTCCCGGAAACGGCGGCGCAGATCTCGGCGACCTCCTCGCGGCCGAGGCCGATGATGGTCGCAAGGCCGCCGGGACGCTGCTGCGCCCATTCCTTCATGATCCGGCCGCGGGTGCGGACGAGCTGCAGGCCGTCGTCCAGGGGCACGGCCTGAGCCGCCACAGCGGCGCTGAACTGGCCCAGGCTGTGGCCTGCGAAGGCCGCGGGCTTCAAACGCCCACCTACCTCTGCGACGCGCTCCTTCAAATACTCGAAGTACGCCACGCTGGTCGCGAGGATGGCGGGCTGGGTGTTCTCCGTGTCCTCGAGGTCCTCGGCGTCGCCCTCGACACAGAGGCGCGAGAGGCTGAAGTCGAGGGCGCGGTCAGCCTCTTCGAAGACGGCCCGGGCTGCGCGCGATATCTCGAGGAGGCGAGCGGCCATGCCCGGCCGCTGCGATCCCTGGCCGGGGAAAAGCAGGGCGAAGCGCGGCAACTGGAGGCCAGGCGTGGCCCGCTCCGACACCCGAGTGTCGGCATCCCTGTCAGGCACTCCGGCATCGACGCCCACGCGGCGCCTCCTTATGTGCGATTTGCGCAGCGCAAATATTAGCACGGACGCCGCGGCGGGGAATGGATACGCGCGGCTCGGGGCTCAACGTACGGCTCAGAAGGCAACCCTGGGGCATGGTCTTCGTCTTCTTCCGGATGAGGTCTCGCCTGCCCGGCCGTAATGCGCTATGCCTTATGGGTCATGCGAGCGGCGATCGTCCTGAACCCGTACGCCCGGAACGCGCCTTCATGGCAGAGGCTGCTATCGGCCGTGGCGGTCGAACGGCTGCGGGGCTGGGAGATCGAGGTCATGGAGAGCCGGGCGCCGATGCACGCCATCGGCCTGGCGCGCGAAGCGGCGCGGAAGGGCGCGCGAGTGGTCTTCGCCTGTGGCGGCGATGGCACGGTCAACGAGGTGATTAACGGCATCCTCGGGACGGGCGCGGCCCTGGGCGTGCTGCGGGCCGGCACGGGGAACGTTTTCGGCAAGGAAGTGCGCGTGCCGAGGAAGCTGGAGTCAGCGCTTTCCGTGCTCGACGAAGGACGGCTCTACCAGTTCGACCTGGGCTACGCGGAAGGACCTGCCGTTACCTTTGCGCCGCCGGACGCGTCCGGGCCGGCGCCGGCGGACGCCAGGCGCTACTTCCTGCTGATGGCGGGCATCGGCTTCGACGGCGCCGTCGTGCGGCGGGTGCCACGCGCGCCAAAGCGAGTCCTGGGGACGGCCTCGTACGTCATATGGGGCGCCGCCGAGGCGCTGCGCTTCAAAGGCACGCGGGTGAGCCTGAAATTGGACGGCCAGCGGCAGGAGATGGAAGTTTACTGGACACTGCTCGGTAATACGCGCTCCTACGGCGGCGTCGCGGACGTCGCCTTGCAGGCCGTCGCGGACGACGGGCTTCTCGACGCGTACCTTTTCTCAGGCAAGGGGCTGCCGTTCCTCATCAGCACGGGCGCCAGGATCGCCTTTCGACGCCACCAGAACGCCCCCAGCGTGACGTACGCACGTGTCGCCAGCCTGGAAATCGAGACGCCGGGCCTTCACGTACAGGCGGACGGAGAGTACTTCGGCGAGACGCCGATTCGCTTCGGCGTCGAGCGCCGGGTACTAGAGGTGCTGCTCATGCCCGGAGCCGCTGACCGCATCCTCACCGGCCAGGCCGGCGAGCCAGTGGTCCCTCAGGAAGCTTAGCGGCGAGGGCGCGTCGCGGGGTCGCCAGTCAGGCGGATATCGTGCCAGCGTCCACCCGGAAGGTAATGGCCGCCGCCATAAAGCCGGGGTCGAAGCCGTGAGTATCGGTGGCGGTGAACCAGACCTGGTCGAAGTCCGCGATGGTCGCGAGCACCGAGCGGCGACGCGCTTCGTCCAACTCCGAGACGATGTCGTCGAGGAGGAGCACAGGGGGGTCGGTGATGTCCCGCTCCAGGATGCGGGCTTCGGCCAGCCGCAAGGAGAGAGTGGCCGTACGCACCTGGGCCCGGGAGCCGAAGGAGCCCGCGGAGGCGCCGTTGATGCGGAGCGCGACCTCGTCCCTGTGGGGCCCCACAAGGGACATGCCGGCGGCAATCTCCCGGCGCCGGGCGCGCTGGAGCCCGCCGGCGAGCATTGCCTGAAAGTCCTCCAGGCCCGCCGGCGCCTCCGGCCGCCAGGACTCGTCCGCGGCAAGGCGCGGCCAGTATTCGAGGTCGAGGGCCTCCATGGCGTCGCCGCTGAGGTCCCGGTGGAAGGCAGCGGCGAGGGCCGCGAGCGAGGCGCAGGCCCGCGCGCGCGCCTGCACGATTATCGCTCCCTCCTGGACCAGCCTGTCGTCCCAGAAGTCCAATTCGTCCGGCGCGCCGATGCCTTCCTTGATGCGCTTGAGGACGGCGTTCCGCTGTTGTAGCACCCGCGCATACTGCTGGCCGGCGGTGTAGTAGCGCCTGTCGAGCTGCGAGAGCATTTCGTCAAGGAAGCGCCTCCGCTCCGAGGGCGGACCGGTGATTATCGCCATGTCCTCGGCCGTAAACTGCACAGCCCGCAGGTTGCCGACGAAGTCGGCGGCACGGCGTGGGATGCCGTTGACGCGCAGCCGCTTGCCTGCCCGGGCGCCCGTCTTGGGGCTCGGCCCGGCGATGATCACCTCGAGTTGGAGGCTGCCCGTGCGCCGCTCGACGGCGCCTGTCACCCGCGCGACGGGCTGGGGGTCGGCTTCTGCCTCCCAGCTGATCATCTCGGCTTCGCTGGCCGCGCGGCCGGAACGCCCGTTGGCGAGCAGGTACACAGCCTCCAGCAGGTTGCTCTTGCCCTGAGCGTTAGCGCCGAGGAAGAGGAGGTTTCCTCTGGGAAGAGAGAGATCGAGTTGCAGGTAGTTCCGAAAGGCCGTGAGCTGCAGCCGTCTCAGATACAAAGGAGACCCCGGGCAATTATGGCACGGGGCAGCCCGCGGGCCGGCCGGGCTTCAGGCGGGGGCGATGCGCAGGCGCAGGCGCGACATCTCCGGCTTCGAGTCTTCGATGGCGGCCGTGAACGGGGTCGAACGCCGCAACCAGTCGGCGATTTCCGTCGCCGTGACAGGCGCTGTCAGATGCACGAGAAGGCGGGAGTCGCCCTCCTGGTAGCGCTCGACGGAGACGCCGGCGACCTGCTCCATCGCCGAGACAGCTTTTTGCACCTCCATTAGCGCCTGGAAGCCTGGCAGACCGGTAAGCGTCAGGCTGAGGCCATCTGCGCCAGGCCGGAAGGGCGTCTCTGCGGGGACCGCGGCCACGCCCTGGGGCTCGGCGAGACGCTCGAGGAGGTCACCCATGAGCTGGGAGAGGCCCTGGAGGTGGGTTACGAGGCGGTCGAGGGAGCCGGCAAGCGTGACGAGCTGGTCGCCGAGCTGGCGCCGCTGCTCCTTGTCCTCCTCGAGTTGCATTTCTACGCGCCGCGCGAGTTGATCGATGGCCGCGCGGGCCTCGGAGAGCTCGGCGGTGGCTGCGGCGATGCCCGACCCGGCGAGGATCGCATCCTGTAACTCAGCAAAGGCGCGCGCGAAAGAAGAGGCGATGCGAGCAGACGTTTCCTGGTCGGGCATAGATTGGCTTTCCGACAATCTGTCCTCTGGGCAGGCCGCCTCTTGCGGCGTATCGCGTCCGGGGTCTGGGGAATTATCGGCAGGCCATGCGACCCGGATAGGCCATCCCTCGACCGCGGACGCGAATTATATCGCGATTGTAAGCCGCTCTATGCTTACAGGGTGAACTCGGGCGAGCACCACAAGACCTTGCTGCGAACCCTGATAGAGGCGACAGGCCTCTCGCGGCGCAAGGCGTTCGCCGCGATCCGCGAGGGCCGGGTCAGCGCCGGCGGCCGGATAGTCACCGACCCGTCCAGTCCGTTCCCGGGCGGGGAACTCGCGCTTGACGGGCGTCCTCTGGCACACCGGCGGGCGCCGAAGGTCTATCTCCTCCTGCACAAGCCGGCCGGATACCTGAGCGCGGTCTCCGACCAGCGCGGCCGCTCGACTGTGCTGGACTTGGTCCCCGTGGAGCTGCGAGTGCCGGGGCTGCACCCGGTCGGCAGGCTGGACCGGGACACGACGGGCCTGCTCTTGCTGACGAACGACGGTGACTTTACCCAGCGCCTGACACACCCCAGCCACCTCGTGGAGAAGGAGTACTGGCTGAGTTGCCGCCCCCGCCTGAGTGAGGCTGCGCTCGATGCGCTGCGCCGGGGCATCGAAGTAGACGGCCGGCTGCGGGTGCCGGCGGATGTCCGCCGCCTCCCCCCGGCGACCGGCTTCGAGATTGCGATCACGCTGCGCGAGGGGCGAAAGCGCCAGGTGCGCCGGATGGTGGAGGCTGTCGGGGCGAAAGTGCTAAAGCTGAAGCGCGTACGAGAGGGCGCCCTGACCCTGGAAGGGCTTCCCGAAGGACAAGTGCGGGAGCTGGCGCCGGAGGAGGTGACGGCGTTCCTGCTAGAGGGGGCCGGACCTCGGACCGTTAGCGCGGGCGCGAAGGCGTCGCAAGGAAGAGAAGTCCGACGCCGATCACCATCACGGCCACGCCCGCCGCGACCGAGCGCGCGGCCCGTTCGCTAGACAGGCCCGCCTCGCCGGTATTCGGCGGCGTGATGGAAGCCCGGGGAGGAGCAACGGACGGCTCCGGGGCCGGGGCGGGAGCCGGACCCGGCTCCGTTGGCGCCGGGATGCCGGCAAAACTGCGTTCGGTGCCGTTCGGCGTTGTGCCGGGGAGGAACCCCGGGGGCACGTAGACCTGGCCTCGCAGCTCTCCGCCCGGATGGTCCTTCGTGTATACGGTCACGTAGTAGTTCCCGGCTACGAGGTCAGCAAGCTCTTCCGGTGTGAGGTGCAGGCGCCCGGAGGTGACGATGAAACCGCTGCCGGCCAGGTGGCGCACCACCGGCCCTTCGCCGCCGGGCGGGCCGTAACGCAGGTCCGCGCCCTCTACGAGCGTCCCGGAGATTCCCTTGACGTCCACGGTGTAATCCGCCTCGAGCCGGTCTTCGCTGAAGAAGAAGCGGACGAACCCCCAGGCACCCGTCTCCACGGGCGGGACAACGTTGAAACCGTACATATCCGTCTGGAAGACGAAGGGCGCCTCGCCGGCGGCGCTGAACGGCGCAGCGAGCGATACGACAAGCATGCCCAGGGCGACCAGGAGGATTCGGCGCGTCATGCTCCTGCTTTCGCGGATGCCCGTCTCTCATACCGAGGGCGGGCCTCGCTGATATTATCGGAACAGCCGAGATTGGCGGGAGCAGGCGATGACGGACTACGCCCGGGCCGACATCCTGGTGGACGGCGACTGGCTGCAGCGGCGCCTCCAGGACCCGCTGGTGCGGGTAGTCGACTGCGACGGCACGGAGGCCTGGGCTCGTGCTCACATCGAGGGCGCGGTCTCCATCCCGGACAACCACCTCAAGGACCCGAACAACCGCCTCTTCACGCTGGACCCGGAGCAGTTTGCTGACCTCATGGGCCGCCTCGGGATCGGCGATGACACGACGGTTGTCGCTTACGACACCTCGGGTGCCCGGTACTCCGGGCGCCTGTGGTGGTGCCTGCGTTATTACGGGCACGAACGGGCGCGCATTCTGAACGGGGGCTGGCCGAAGTGGTTCCGTGAAGGACGGCCAGTCTCTATCGACAAGCCTCAGCCTCCAGCGGCAAAGTTCACGCCGCGCCCCAACCGCTACCTCTTCGCCTCGGCCGAGGACGTCAAGGCAGCCATCGGCAAGCCCGGTACGGTGATCCTCGACGTCCGCTCAGATGGCGAGTGGGAGGGGACGGAGACCCGGGGGAACCGGAGGACCGGCCGCATACCCGGGTCGGTGCACGTCGAATGGCTGAACAACGTTACGGCGGACGAGCTGCAACTCATGAAGCCAGCCGACGTCCTGCGCCGCATGTACGAGGAGGCCGGAGTCACGCCCGATCAGGAGGTCATCACCGTGTGCCAGGCCGGCGTGCGGGCCGCCCAGGCGGCTACGGTGCTCACGCTGCTCGGCTTCGACAGGGTCAGGGTCTACGATGGCTCCTTCGCCGAGTGGGGCAACCGTGACGACACGCCCATCGAGCGCTAGGACTCGGCGGCGCGGCTTTCCTGCTCCGACGGCCTCGTGAGCAGGGCAACGATGGCGAGCAGCCCCCAGGCGAAGGCGACCCAGGCGATCGACGGCCGGCGGCGCAGGAGCTTCAGGCCGTCTCCGAAGTCGTAGAAGGCGCGGCTCACCAGGGGCATAGTCGGTGAGGCGGCGGTCAGGATGTCGACGCCGGACATGACGTCGCGCTTCGCCATTTCCTGGATGGTCTCTTCGTCCATGTCTGTAAGCTCGGCGAAGCGCCTCGGCTGTGTGACAGACGCCACGGCGTAACCGATCGTCCCGAGGCCGAGCAAGTAGCGCAGCGCCCTGTGCAGGTTGGCTGTCCTCAACTAGCGCCTCCCGATGTCTCTCCCGAAGCCCGCTTATCATCATAGGTCAGAATGGACCTTACGGAGGCGCTCGGAGTCCGGCCGCGCGACGTCGTTGCCCTCGTCGGAGGTGGCGGCAAGACGACGGCCATGTACCGGCTTTGCGGCGAGGCCGCGGGGCGCGGCGCAAGAGCAGTCGCGTCCGGTACGGCTCGCTTCACGGCGCCGGCAGGCACGGCGGCAGCGCCCCTCATCGTCAACAAGGACGAGGACCGCCTGGTCAGCGATGTGTTGTCCGCCCTGGCGTCCGCGCCCTGGGTGATCGCCGCGACGGGTCATGGCGAGAAGGAGCGCCTGCTCCCGCTCTCCTTCGCGGCGGTCGAAGCGCTGGCCTCCCACGAGGTAGTGGAGTTACTGGTCCTCGAGGCAGACGGGTCGGCTCTCCGGCCTTTCAAGGCCCCGGCCGGGCACGAGCCCGTGGTGCCACCGCAGGCGACGCTCGTCGTGGCAGTCGCCGGCGCCGACGCGTTCGGGCGGCCGTTGAGCGAGGCCTTCGTGCACCGGCCCGAGCGTGTCGCTGCCCTGACCGGTGCCCGGATAGGAGAGCCGGTGACGCCACAGATGGCCGCTGCCGTCCTAGCCCACGCCGAGGGTGGGCGCAAGGGCGTGCCGGCCGGGGCGCGCTTCGCCGTGCTGATCAACAAGGTCACCGCGGCGAGGCGGGGTCCTGCGCGGGAGACGGCGCGCTTACTCCTGGAGCGCGGCGTGCCCCGGGTGGTGCTGGCCCAGGCGCGCCAGGCGGAGCCGGTCGTGGAGGTGCTGATGCCGTCGCTGACGGCTTGACGCTGCGCTCCTCTGGTTGACGGATACTCAATTATTGACCCATCATCCCTTGAGTAATGCCGAAGGCTAAGACGGGCCTGACGACATCGGAGTACGTCGTCCTGGGGCTGCTGCAGGGCAGGGCCGCCTACGGCTACGAGCTCCAGCGCCACCTCTCGGGCGGTGCCGGCTTGGCGCGCGCCTGCCCCATCGAACCGGCGATGGTGTACGCGGTCCTGAAGTCGCTCTCCGGCCTGGAGCTTATCGACGGTCACTGGGACACGAGCCAGTACCCGCCCAGGGCTGTCTATACGGCCACGCCGGAGGGTGAGGCCGCCTTCGAGCGCTGGCTGCGGCATCCCGTGGGCAGGATGCGGGAGGTGCGCTCGGACTTCCTGGCGAAGCTGTACTTTGCCCTGGAGCGCGACGCAGCCCTGGCCCGCGAGCTTGCCCAGGCGCAGGTCGCGGCCTGCGAGGAGTATGAGCGACGCCTGCGAGATGAGCTCGGAGGCGTCGAAGAGGGCTCCTTCGACGCCATCGTCCTCAAGTCGAAACTCACCGCGGCGCTGAGCACGCGAGAGTGGATAGAAGAGTGGCTGCGCGAGTCGCGATCGTCGCGCTGACCATGGCGGCGCTCGCCGGCCTCGTCGCCTGCGGCGGCGGCCGTGACGCCGGCAACGGGAGCATCCTGGTAGTCGCAGCCGCGGACCTCCGCTTCGCCTTCGACGAAATCGAGAAGGCGTTCGAAGGTGAATGCCGCTGCCGGGTCGAGATCACGTTCGGTTCCTCCGGGGCCTTCGCGGCCCAGATCGAGCAGGGCCTGCCTGCGGACGTGTTCTTCTCTGCTGACACGGGCTACGTCGCATCTCTGGAGTCCAAGGGTCTGATCCTCGAGGGTTCAGCGCGGACCTACGCCTCGGGCCGCATCGTGCTGGCAAAGAACCGCCGAGTCGAGGGGAAGCTCGAGACGCCGGGGGACCTCCTGTCCCCGGCCTTCCGGCGCATCGCCATCGCCAATCCGGCGCACGCCCCCTACGGCAGCGCGGCCAGGGAAGTGCTCGCCAACGCGGCTCTGTGGGACCTCCTCCAGCCGAGGCTGGTACTGGGCGAGAGCGCCTTCCAGTCGGCCCAGTTCATCGAGGCAGGGGACGCCCAGGCCGGGATCATCCCACTGTCGCTGGCTATCGGGCTCCGCGACAGGCTCGACTACGTGCTCATCGAGCGCTCGCAGCACACCCCCCTGCGTCAGGTGGCGGGCGTCATCCGTCGCAGCCGCAGTCCCGGCCTTGCGCGCAGCTTCGTCGACTTTGTTTGCGGGCCTCGAGGGCGGGAAATTCTCGCCAGGTACGGTTTCGAGGCTGCAGAGGACTAGGGCCATGGACCCCGGGGCGATCGACCTCTCCGACCTCCGCCTGACCCTGCAGGTGTCCTTCGGCGCCACGCTGCTGTGCGTTGCTATCGGCCTGCCTATCGCCTGGCTGCTGGCCAGGCACGAGTTCAGGGGCAAGGCCATAGTCGAGGCCCTCACCACGCTGCCCCTCGTCCTGCCGCCCACTGTCGTCGGCTTCTACCTGCTCCGGGCTGCGGGCAGGTCCAGTCCTGTCGGACGCTTCCTCGAAGACGAGATCGGCGTGCGCCTGGTGTTCACCTGGGAGGGGGCGGCCATCGCCGCGGCCGTGCTGTCTGCGCCGCTCCTGATCCGTTCGGCGCAGGCAGGCTTCGCAGAGGTCGACCCCGAGCTCGAGCGCGTAGCGGCGACGCTGGGGCGCACGCCCCTCGGCGTGTTCTTCACGATTACGCTGCCCCTCGCCATCAGGGGAGTGGCCGCGGGGGTCGGCCTGGCCTTCGCGCGCGCGGCGGGGGAGTTCGGGGCGACGGTCATGGTCGCCGGCAACATCCCGGGACGGACCAGGACCATGTCCGTGGCGGTCTACGACGCCGTCCAGGCCGGGGACTTCGAGCGCGCCAACGCGACGGCGCTGGTCCTCATCCTCATGTCCGTGGCCAGCCTGGCGGTCTTCAGTTGGCTCACATTTCTGGTGCGGCGGGCATGAACGGCGAGGCGCTCCTACGTATCGAGGCCAGGCGACGCCTCAAGGGCTTCGAGCTAGACGTCCACCTCGTCAGCGACCGGGGTCGCACCGTGATCTTCGGGCCCTCCGGCAGTGGTAAGAGCATGACGCTACGCGCCATCGCGGGGGTCGAGAGGCTCGACGCCGGCGTGATCGAGGTCTGCGGGAGCACGCTCTTCGACAGTGCGCGCGGCATCGACCTGGCGCCACGCGCGCGGCGTGTCGGTTATGTGCCCCAGGGTTATGCCCTCTTCCCGCACATGACGGTGGAGGAGAACATCCTCTACGGCGCGCCGGAACGCGGGGCGGCCGGGCTCGCACCGAGAGCCCTCCTCGAACTCACGGGCCTCTCCGGACTGGAGAAACGGCGTCCCCGGGAGCTGTCCGGAGGGCAGCAGCAGAGAGTTGCCCTTGCCCGGGCGCTGGCCAGCGAGCCGATGCTGCTCCTGCTCGATGAGCCCTTCAGCGCGCTCGACGTGGCGCTTCGCCGCCAGTTACGGGACGAGGTGATCGACCTGCAACGGCGCACCCACACCCCGCTGCTGGCCGTCACCCACGACCTACAGGACGCCTTCGAGCTGGGCGAGAGGATCGTGGTGATCTCGCAAGGAAGAGTGCTTCAGCAAGGCTCTCGCGAGGACCTGTTCTACCGGCCTGTGTCGAAAGAGGTCGCCAGGCTGGTGGGCATGCGCAACCTCCTGGAGGCGCGCGTGGTCGGCCCGTGCCCTGGAGGCATCGTGGTCGACTGGCACGGCCACCGGCTGGAAGCGGAGACGCCGGAGCGTCTCGCCGCGGGCGAAAGGGTCACGCTTTCGGTGCGGCCCAGCCAGGTGATGGTGCGGCGCGAAGAAGACGCCGAAGGCAGGCACCGCAACACCATCGAAGGACGCCTCGTCGAGGAGGTCGTGACTCCCGAGGGGTACCGGCTGAAGTTCCAGCCGTCTGGCAGCGGCGAGAGCATCGAGATCGAGCTTTCGGGCTACACGTATTTCCGCCTGGGCCTCGACCGCCGCAAGGAGATCGAGGTCTCCATCCGGCCCGATGCCCTGCACGTAATCGCGGGCTGAGCGGCAGCGGCGCACTGCATCAGCTAATCTGGGCTGGCGGACATGCCGGGGCCTGTTGCCGCCGAGGCCCGAAGTCGATGCAGGAGCAGCAAGAAACCACTGCCGCGCCCTTCGTGCCGCCAACGGGCGACCTCGGCGAACTGCGGGCGGCGGCGGCAGGATGCCGCGGCTGCGAGCTGTACAAGCGCGGCACCCAGACCGTGTTCGGGGCTGGTCCTGGCCACGCCCGGCTGATGCTGGTCGGAGAGCAGCCGGGTGAGCAGGAGGACGTGCAGGGGGCGCCCTTTGTTGGCCCCGCGGGCAAGATGCTTGACAGGGCACTGGAGCGCGCCGGGCTTGACCGGCAGCAACTCTACGTGACCAAAGCCGTCAAGCACTTCAAGTGGGAACCGCGCGGCAAGAGGCGCATACACTCGACCCCGCGCGAGAGCGAGGTCCGGTCCTGCCGCCCCTGGCTCGAGGCCGAGATCGGCGCTGTCCAGCCCGCGCTTATCGTCGCCCTGGGCTCGACAGCGGCGTCGGCCGTTTTCGGCCCCGGCGTCAGGGTGATGCGTGACCGGGGCCAGGTCCTCGACACGCGTTTCGGCGTGCCGGGCCTGGTGACCGTGCACCCTTCGGCCCTACTCCGTGCGCCGGACGAGGCCTCGCGTCAACAGGCTTTCGCGGCGCTGGTGCGTGACCTCGAGGTCGTGGTCGCGGTCCTCTCAGGTCTGGTGGAGAGATCCTGACAGACAGGAGTTAGATGGCCGCGAGTGGCCTGGCGGAGGCTGCGGTTAGAATTAGCGCAGACGCTCCGACGCCCAGACGGCCTCGACCAGGACACCGACATCCCGCGCTTTTCCTTCTTGCCTGGCATCGCAGTAGTTCTCGCCCTCGTGCTCACGGCGTGTGGCGGGCAGCAGCTCGCGCCCGGGTCGAACGAGGCGCCGGACGGTCCGGGGACGGCTGGGCCGGTAACGCGCTCTCCCGGGTCGGCTCTCGAGTCGGCGACGTCCACGGCAGGCGAACGGGTGCGGCTCAGCGTGAGTCAGTCAACGACAACGTATCCCGTCTACGGCAGCACGGGCGATGAGGTGCTCGCTTACATCGAGCGCTTCGGGCCGCTGGACGAGGACGGCCAGCGGGCCAGCGGCGTCACGAACTACAGCTCGCGGCTGGATTGGCGGCCGGGCGGCAACCCGCGAGCCTGTGCTATCGCCTCCATGACCATAGAGGTCGACCTGCGGGTGCTGCTCCCCGCGCTCGACGCATCGGCGCCGGTCCCAGCGGACGTGCGCTCGCGCTGGGCCGTCTTCGCCGCGGGCGTAGCTTCGCATGAGCAGAGGCACGTGGACATCTACCTGGCAGGCGTCCAGCGGATCAAGGAGCGCATGCTGGCGATCCCCCCGGCGAGCAGCTGCACGGCGCTGGAGGCGCAGGTGAACGAGGTCTGGGAGGGCGAGCAGCGCGCGCTCGATGAGGAGCAGGAGCGATTTCACGCCGAGGAGCGGCGCCGTGTCGAGGGCCTGCGAGCGCCCATTCGCGCCCAGATCGAGGCGGCGCGCGCGCGCCTGCAGTCGTTGGGAGACCAGATCAGCGGCGTGGACAGTTCGCTCTCGTCGCTGTCGGCCCAGCTCTCGGCCCTGCGCGATTTGCTGGCCGGCCTCACCAGCCAGCTCCAGGCTATCGAGAGCCGTTACCAGGGAGAGGCGTTGCCCTCAGACGTGTATCAGCAGTACCAGGCCTTGCGCGGCCAGTACAACGCGCTCATCCCGGGCTACAACACGCTCGTCGATAACTACAACTCGCTGCTCGGGACGCGGGCGGAACTGGTCAGGCAGGCGGAGGCGCTGCAGGGCCAGCTCAACGACCTTGTCGACGAGTTCAACTGGACGAGATAGGCACGTCGAGAGGGCCATCGCTCGGCCGCAACTCGGATTGCCGCCCGGATCAGGGCGCGCCTATAATCGGGCTGGAAGCGAGATGACGGGACAAAGGTTGGGGTCCTGAGTCTTTTTCAGCCCTACTCCGACGACCAGATATCGGCAGCTGTAAAGCGGGCGCGGCGCAACATCATCGAGATGATTTTCGCCGCGCAGAGCGGGCATCCCGGGGGCTCCCTGTCGGCCGTCGAGATACTTGCCGCCCTCTACCTGCGCGTGATGCGCCATGACCCGGAGCGACCGGACTGGCCCGACCGCGACCGCTTCGTGCTGAGCAAGGCCCACAGCGTCCCCGTGTTGTACGCGTTCCTGGCCGAGTGTGGCTATTTCCCGGCGGAAGAGCTGATGACGTTCCGGCGCATCAACAGCCGCCTCCAGGGCCACAGCAAGGTCAACACCGTACCTGGTGTCGAGATGTCGGGCGGATCGCTGGGCCAGGGGCTCTCGTACTCCATCGGTCAGTGCCTTGCAGCAAGGCTGGACGGACGGGACTACCGGGTCTACTGCCTTCTTGGCGACGGCGAACTGGATGAGGGGCAGGTCTGGGAGGCCGCCATGGCGGCCGCTCACCACCAGGTGTCCAACCTCACGGCGATCGTCGACCGTAACCACGTCCAGAACGACGGCTTTGGCGACTACGAGCGCGTTTCGGTCGACGGCCGGCCCGTCCCGGGCGGCTGGGTGCGGCCCGACGGGCACACCGTGAACATCATGAACCTGGAGCCTTTGGCGGATAAGTGGCGCGCCTTCGGCTGGCGGGTGCAGGAGGTCGATGGCCACGACGTCCACGCCCTGGTGGAGGCGCTGGAGCGCGCGAAGGGCAGCCTCGGAGGTCCGAGCGTGATCATCGCGCACACGGTAAAGGGCAAGGGCGTGAGCTTCATGGAGAACAACCCCGCCTTCCACGGCAAGGCCCCGAACCCGGAGGAGAGGGAGCGGGCGCTGGCGGAGATCGGCGTATGACGACGACGCAGCAACCGCCCGCCGCCACGCGAGAAGCCTTCGGCCCGACCCTGGTGCGTCTCGCCCAGGAAGGACTCGATATCGTGGTCTGCGACGCCGACCTCGGCGTCTCGACGACGGCGGCTACGTTCGGCAAGGCCTTCCCGCAGCGCTTCTTCACGCTGGGGCCGGCCGAGGCGAACATGATCGGCATCGCCGCCGGGCTCGCGGCCGAGGGCAAAGTCGCCTGGGCGAGCACTTTCGCCGTCTTCATGCCCGGACGATGCTTCGACCAGATCCGCGTGAGCGTCGCGCAGCCCAACCTCAATGTGAAGCTGTTCGCCAGTCACGGCGGGATATCGGTGGGCGAAGACGGCATCTCGGCCCAGGCGATCGAGGACCTTGCCCTGATGTGCTCGCTCCTGAACTTCACTGTCGTCGTGCCCGCGGACGTGAACGAGACGGCGAGCGCGGTCGAGGCGGCGTCGAGGGCGAAGGGACCGTTCTACATACGCGCCGGCCGTCCGAAGATCCCCGTCATCTATGAGCCCGGGCACAAAATCACCCTCGGCAAGGCAGACCGGCTGCGCGAGGGCCGCGACGTGACCATCGTCGCCAGCGGCATCATGGTGAAGATGGCCTTGGACGCGGCGGCGACGCTGGCGGAGAGAGGGATCGAGGCCAGGGTGCTGAATATGTCCACATTGCGCCCGCTGGACGGTGAGGCCCTGGAGAGGGCGGCGCGCGAGACAGGCGCCATCGTGACGGCCGAGGAGCACCTCGTGCACTGCGGGCTCGGAGCGCTGGTGGCGCAGCACCTGGCCGCGCGGGCGCCTGTGCCGATGGGCTTCGTGGGCATGAAAGACCGCTACGCAGAGTCCGGCAGGTGGGACGAGCTACTCCAGAAGTACGACCTCACTCCGGACGCCATCGTGCGCGAATGCGAGGCGGTGGTCCGGCGCAAGGCGTAGTCACGCTGCACTGACGGGGTAAGTCGGATGAGTAAGGGCTGGTCAGTAACTGACCAGCCCCTGTGCTGCGTGCGGGATGTCCCGCTACGTCTTGAAGGGCGGCTTTGTGCGGTCGAGCCAGAGGTGGATGGCCGTCTCCGTGCCGCCGCCATAGTTGGAGCCCGCGAGGAAGACACCGGCGTTGCCGACGCAGGGCCAGGTGAGGCTGAAACCGGCGGCCTGCCCGGGGAACGGCACCGCGTACATGGCCTTGGCCATGTACTGCTGGTAGCGCTTGGCGATCTCCTTGCGCTTCTCGGTATCGAATTCGCGCTTGATCTCCTCCAGTAGCTTCGTGACCTCGGGGTCTCCCGCTGTCGGGTTGCGGCCGCTGGGGTCGAAGCCCTTGAAGCGCGGGCCCTTGGGATGGAAGCGGGCGAACATGAAGTTGCCGACATCGGCGTCCGTGTTGTCCGCGCCAATGGCCATGCCTTCGAAGGCGCCCTTGCCGTAGTAGTAGTTGCTCAGCCAGACCGTCTGGTAGTCGGGATTGTTGACCTTGGTCTTGATGCCGACCTCGTTCAGGAAGCCGATCTGGATGTTGGCTTGGTCGACGAAGTTGCGGCCGTACTGGGAGGTGGAGATGTGGTAGATGGGTATCTCTGCCCCGTTGTAGCCGGCGGCGGAGATCAGCTTCTTCGCCTCGGCCGGGTCGTACCTGAAGTACTTGGCGTTGGCGCCGAAGGCCTTCTCGTCCTGCGGGTCCAGCCACCAGCCGTCAAGGCCGGAGGAGAGGTGGCTGTGCCAGCGCTTCGCGACAGGTAGACCGACGTCCTCGAACGCCTGGGTGTTGTAGATGGCCTCGATCCAGAGGTCGCGGTCATAAGACATCGCGACTGCCTGGCGCATGCGCTCGTCCCTGAAGGGCGAGTTGCCCTCGTATCCGAACCAGGAGTTGAACCACAGTAGGTTGAAGTTGCCCTGGAGCATCAGGAGCGCGGGGATGTCGCGCTTCGTCTGGAGGATGTCGGTGTCCTGCACGGCGAAGATGAAGACGTTGCCGGCACGGAATTGCGACAGCCCCGAAGCGTATTCGCTGACGATCGGCTGGTCGTACTTGTCGAGGAACGGGCGGTCTGTCCGGTACCAGTTCGGGTTTCGGGCCCAGGTGAAGCCCACCGACGGTTCGTACTTCTCCAGGAACCAGGCGCTCGAGCCGCGCATCTCCCGCCGCGGGTCAAAGCCGCCGTCCGCCTCCTTCGGAATTATGTAGAGGTCCGAAGTGGAGGACAGTCCCGCGAGGACACTGGAGTCCGGAGCGCCGAGCTTTACGACCAGAGTCCTCGAATCCGGAGCGGACATAGACTCGATCGGCGCGTCCGGGCTGGCCGCGCGCGCGAGATTGGCCCGATATGGCGATAGGTTCGCGTAGCGCTCCCAGGAGAAGACGATGTCCTCGGCGCTGACGGCCCGGCCGTTAGTCGGCGCCCTCGCATCCCACTTGGCGTTCGGGCGCAGCTTGAAGGTGATTTGGAGCTTGTCCCCCGAGACCTCCCAGCTCTCGGCGAGGTCGCCTTCGACATCGCGCGTCGAGGGTACCTTATAGCCGGGAATGTTCTTGAGGATGCGGCTATAGACCCAGCCGGCGGCGACCTGGGTGGTGAACGACTGCGAGGTCAACGGGTCAAAGGAGGTGACGTCGGAAGTCGTCAGGGACTGCATCGTGCCGCCGCGGACGGCTATGTTGGACGTGTCGACTCGCTCGCCGAGCAGGCCAGAGCTGTCCTTGGGTCCCTTATCGCCCGCGTCGTCGCCGCCGCCGCAGCCGACCAGGCCGATAGCAGCGGCGCCAGCCCCCGCCATGGCGACGCCCTGAATGGCCCTTCGCCTGCTGATGCTCGCAAGACGGAACCGCTCCCAATAGGACTCCCGCTTCATATGGCCCTCCTCCGCAAAACGCTGCAGTAATGCGCGAAACGTATGGGGCGATTCTACCCCTCGTTCAGAGTACGGCCTACGGTAGCGGGAAGATTTGCGACATGCCGGGGCCTGTCAGATGGCGCCCTCCGCCAGGGGATGCCCGGCGACGCGATAGTAGTGGCGTTCCATCAGAAGCATGTTCCGTTCCAGGTCGCCCTGCTGGCGTACCCTTTCCCGGTTCGGCTCCACGGCTCCGCGGCGCAGGACGTCGTCCGTAAGCGCGAGGTGGAGACTCGTGGCGAGAGCGTCGATGTCGCGCACCGGCACGCGCAGGCCGTTGACGCCATGAGTGATCCACCCGTCCTGGCTGGGCAGGTCCGAGACGACCGGAAAGGCGCCCGCGGTCATCGCCTCCATGGTGCTGAGGGGGAACGAATCGGACGACGGCACGGAGACGTAGACATGGGAGGCGTTTAGCAGCTCGCGCAGCCGTGCCTGGCTTGCCTGTCCGATGAAGGAGACGGAGAAGCCGAGGCCCAGGCCGGCAGCGAGGCGTTCCAGGCGCGGCCGCTGCGAGCCGTCGTTTGCCACGACGAGCCGGGCGGAGGGAAGTCGCCTCCGGAGGAGGGCGAACGCCCGCAGCACCACGTCGATGTTGTACAGGGGCTCGAGGGCGCGCGTGCTCGCCACCGTCGGCGGGCTGCTGTCGCGGCCGGCATTGACGCTGAGCAGTGGCGCGTCGAGCCAGTCCCGGTCCAGGCCGAGCCGGATCACCGCGGCCCGCTCGGCCGGCACGCCGAGGTGGACCGCCTCGCGCACCAGGGCGGGATCGTTGCCCGTGACCAGCGCCGCCCTCCGGAGGGCGTAGCGCGCAATCGCCGCGCCGGCCGGCGTCCGCGGCGCGTTGTAGAGGTCCGAGCCCCAGGCGCTCAAGACCAGTGGTTCGAATCCCGACATGGCGGCGTAGAAGCCATGCTCGACCACGTAGTGGGCGTGGAGGAGGTCGGGTTTGATCTCCGCCAGGAGGCGGCTCAGGCCCGCCCTTCGAAACCGCAGCGCATTAGCGAGCCGCATCAGGGAGGGCGGGATGCGGGAGGCGGCCCGGCGGACGGGGCCGCCCTCTCCCCGGGCGCCCGCGGGCCCGCGCTCCGAAGAGGCGAGGGCGTGTACCACGGCGCCCGGCAGCTCTCGCCCCGGTGGGTAATAGCTGATCGCGTGGACGTCATGGCCCCGGGCTATGAAGACCTTGATCCATCGCCAGGCGTGCGGTGAGTCGAAGTTGGCCAGCACGGCGAGGCGGAGGGGCCGCCCGGGGAGCTCGCCGGGCATCAGCCGGCTTCCAGTGAGGCCGGCGGGCTCTTGGAGCCGCCGCGCAAGCGGGACAACGTGGACCGCGCGCCTTCGACGAAGAGACCGACATCCGCGAGACGCGGCAGCACCGCATCCAGGGGCCGGCCGCCAGAGATGCGTCCGTAGGCCACAAGGGTCAGGACGAGGTTCGCGCAGTAGGCGATCGTGGAGGCGCCGGCAGCGCCCGCGACCCCGAAGGGCGGGATCAGCACCAGGTCGAGCGCCAGCGTCAGCGCCAGGGTCGCGGCCGAAATCCAGGTGTTGAGCATCGGCTTTCCCTGGCTGAACACGTAGGCGGACAGGACCTTGGCGCCGGACATCGCCACCGCCCCGGGTAACAGCCAGAGAAGCGGTTCCACGGACCCTTCGAACTCGTCGCCGAACACGAAGGGGACAGCAAAGGGAGATGCGGCCGCGACGGCGACGGCGCTGAGCGCGGTCACGAGCATGGTATTGCGGCAGACGAGGGGTGTGGCGCGAGCCGCATACTCAGGGTCGGACGAAGCCAGCTTGGGGATGAGGACCACGGCAACGGAATTCGCCACCAGCCAGAGCGCCTCGCTTACCGCGACACCGTTGGCATAGAGCCCGACTCCTGCAGAGCTCACGAAGAGCGCCACGAGATAGGAGTCCAGGCGATAATTCAGGGTCTGGACGATATTCCCCGCCTGGCCCTGCATCCCGAAGCTCACCAGGCGCCGCATGACGCCCCAGGTCCCCAGGCCTCGCGGCCAGGCGCGGACGCCCAGTGCCGCGTAGCCGGCAAGCACGGACGGGAGCGGGGACAGGCTCCATAGGAGTATCGCGCGTGGCACCGTCAGGGAGCCCGCAACCTCCAGGGCCACAAGCCCCGCCAGCGTCACGAAGGGGACAGCGGCCTCGATGATGCTCACGATGAGGAACCTTCCGTCCGAGCGTAGTAGGACCTCGACGAGGCGGAACTGGACGACGAGGGGGATTGCGAGGACGACGAACCATTGGGGCACGCCGGCGTCGCTGAGCCACTCGCCGGCGAGGGCCTCCAGGACGGCCGCCGCGGCAGCGGCCAGCAGGGCCGACAGGACGGTCGTGCTGAGGCCTGCCTCGAGCGCCTGGCGCGCCGAGACTTCACCTCTGCTCACGTAGTAAAGGGCGGCGATGCTCACGCCAAAGGAGATGAACGCGTAGCTGAGATTGATAGACGTTTGATACAGGGCCGTCACGCCCCGGCCTTCGCTACCGAGGAACTGCGATACCGCGACGATGATGAGGAAGCTCAGCACGTACACGGTGAGGGTGCTGAGGAAGATCAGGTTGACGTTGGCCAGGAAGCCCCCGTGGCGCTGAGGGTCAGCGGTGGTGCCACCATAGGCGTCAGACACGAGTGGCCGCTCCGCTGACCGCGCGCCCGACCAGCGCTTCGACCTCACGCAGCTCTGCGTTGAGGCGGTCCTGCCAGCTCCAGAATTCCCTGGCGGCGAGGCGCGCCGCGGCCTCGCCGAGGCGCCGGCGGCGCTCCCGGTCGGACGCTAGCGACGCGAGCGCCCTGGCGATGCGAGACGGCTCCCCGGAGGCCGGCAACAGCACACCTGTCTCCCCGTCCCGGATGAGATCGGCGGTGTCGCCTTCGTCCAGGGTCAGGATGCACCGCCCGGCGCTCATGGCCTCGAGCAGGGGGTTGCCGACATTCGAGAGCTCGTTCAGCGACAGGAAGATGTCCGCTGCCCAGAGGTAACGCTGGACCTCCGCCTGCGGTACGGCGCCCGTGAAGGTCACGGCTGGCGCTACGCCACGGTCCCGGGCCAGCGCTTCGAGGTTCGTGCGCTCCTCCCCGTCGCCCACGACGATGAGACGCGCCCTTGTGACCTCCCGCCGCAGGAGCGCGAGCGCGTCGATTGCGCGGTCGATGCGCTTCCATCGGGCGAGGCGGGCGGCGGTCACGAGCACGATGTCATCCGGCGCGAGGCCGAGCGCGGCGCGGGCCTCTTCAGCCTCGGCTTCAGTGGGCGGGCGGATGTGGCGCAAGTCAAGGCCGTTGCGCCAGAAGCGGACCTTGCCGGCAGAGGCGGGGTTCAGACGCGCGAGCACCTCAGCGCCGCGCGTGCCGTCGTTCGTCATCACGTAGAGGTCGGCAGGCGTGCGCAGGGCCAGCACCTCCTCGTACCGGCGCAGTAGTTGCAGCCGGCTGTCGAGGTAGGGGTGCATGATGGTGCCCTGAAATCGGGCGACGAGCGGTAGTGGCAGCCTGCGGCGGACAAGGCGCTGGGCGAGCACGCCGTGTACCTCGTAGCCGTAGAGGAGGTCATATGCCCGCCCGCGGGCGGTCTGGAGGGCCCTCCGTGAGGCGAGCCAGGGGAAGAGCGCGGCAAACCGCAGCTTCTGGTCGGCGCGCAGCACGAAATCGGGCCACGGGACGCGTGACTCGCCGAGCGAGGGGAGATGGAACTGATGAAAGGTCACGCCCTCCAGCTCGGGCGGCGGCACCGGGGGCGCGCCGTGGTGGTGGTTCGCGCCGATGGTGGGTGAGACGACGTCCACCAGGTGGCCCCGCTGGCCGTAGGCCTGCAGCGTCTTGTGAAGGGAGGGGGCGCCGCCCTGGCCGGAAAGGGCCCAGACGTCCAGGGCGGTGATCAGGAGGATGCGCAAGCCCCACCTCTCCGCCGCGCCCGGCGAGCATGCAACCCCTCCCCGGCCGCGGGAGGGTGGCCTGAGGTCGGTCGATGGCCGGGGATGGACTGCAGGCTGATGTTCGACGGCCCTCGAGTCGGCTCACCGTGTCGGATGCCGTTGTGGGTTAGTGTAGGAGAGGGACGGCATCGACGCCAAAGCGCGGCAATTGATAGGATCGTCCGGAGCCCGCTATGATTTATCGTTCCCACGCATCGGGGTGTAGCTCAGCCAGGCTAGAGCGCACGGTTCGGGACCGTGAGGTCGGCAGTTCAAATCTGCCCACCCCGACCATGCAGCGCCAACGACGAGATGCCGCGCGTGCATCCGTGTTTCTTCTCAACGAGGTGTAACGTCGATGACAATGCCCGCCCAAGGGGAAGATGCGGCCCGCCTGAAGCGTCAGCGTGCCGACCAGGCGATAGCCCTCGCGCTCGAGGGCCGCTGGGAAGAGGCGGTCAGCCTCAACCGCCAGATTCTCGAGACCTCGCCTAACGATGTCGATAGCTGGAACCGCCTCGGCAAGGCCCTGCTGGAGCTGGGCCGGCTGCGCGAGTCCCGCGAGGCTTACCAGACCGCCCTCGAGCTCGACCCGGTAAACACGATCGCCAAGCGCAACCTCGAGCGCCTGGCGAACGTGAAGGAAGAGGAGTTCGCGCGCGAGGGCACCGGCAAGGCTGCCCAGGACGTCTTCATCGAGGAGATGGGCAAGTCCGGCACCAGCATGCTCCAGGACGTGCAGACGGACATGCTCAGCCGCCTCGTCGCCGGCGACGAGGTCTACCTGAAGGCGGACGACACGGTCCTGCGCGTCGAGAATGCCCAGGGTGAGTTCATCGGCACGGTGGAGCCGAAGCTCGGGCTGCGTCTCACGCGCCTCATGCAAGGCGGCAACCGCTATGCGGCCGCGATCAAGAGCGTGAGCGACGCGGGCGCCGAGATCATCATCAAGGAGACCTACCGCGACCCGAGCCAGACGCGCCTCTCCTTCCCCGCGACGAGCGCCGAGGGCCTGAGGCCCTACACCCGTGAGACCCTCCTCCGCTACGACATCGATGAGGAAGAGGATGAGACCGAGGACGAGGCGGAGGTCGAAGACTGGGAGGCGGATGAGACCGAGGTCGGCGAGCCGGGCCTCATGAGCCTCAGCTCCTTCAAGGAGACAATAGAGGGCCACGAGGACGAAGACGACGAACTCTAACCCGAGCGTCGGAGTCGCCTGGTGAGACGGGTCGGCGTCACGCGCTGGGAGGACGTCGCCGGCGAGAGCATCGAGCGATACTGGCAGCGCCTGCGAGACGCAGGCCTCGAGCCGGTCGACATGCACGGACCTGGTTGCACGCTGGAAGGGCTGAGCGGCCTGGTCCTGACTGGCGGCGTCGACATCGACCCCGCGCGTTACGGCGCCGAACGCCACGAGCGGGTCAGGCGCATCGATCCGCTGCGGGACGAGTTCGAGTCAGCCCTCCTGCATGCGGCTTTGCGACAGGACATGCCGGTCCTGGCCATCTGCCGCGGCCATCAGCTCCTGAACGTGTGCCTTGGCGGCTCGCTGCTGCAGCACATCGAGAGCGGCGAGCACGTCGCGGACTATCGCAGCGAGGGCTTCCCCTCGCGCAGCCACGAGGTCGTGACGGCTGCAGGGTCGCGGCTGCGCGAGTGGCTGGGCGAGCGCTGCCTGGTGAACTCGCGTCATCACCAGGCGGTCACGACGGAGCGGCTCGCGCCGGGGCTGACGGCCGCGGCGACCTCGGCGGACGGCCTGGTCGAGGGCATCGAAAGCCAACGCCACACGTGGGTGGTCGGGGTGCAGTGGCACCCGGAGCGCGATGAACCGCAGCTAGCGGGGTTCGAAGCGTCGGGGCGGCGTCTTTTCGAGGAGTTGGCGGCCGTCGTGCTCGCGTCTGCTGTCCGGACCTAACGCCGCCGCCGGCGTGTCCACTGCTCGACGAAGTCGACCTCGTCCTCGCGGCGTTCGGCGAGGCGGCTTCTTCGTCCCGGCGTCACGGCCCACACGTACACCATCGTCAGCCCGCCGTGCAGGGTCGTACCGATGAGCGTGGCGATGACGACCAGGAACACGAACCCGCCGCTACTCGTGCCACCCGCGCCCAGGGAACGGTACGACTCTTCCGCGCCCATGGTCCCGGCGAAGGTGACCAGGCAGACGGCCGCCACCCAGTGCGAGGCGGCGCCCACGGCCGCCCCGAACAGGTCGACCTCGAAGAGGCCGGTCATCCGCCTCCAGAGGGCGCGCAGGGCGTAGAGCGAGATCGAGAGGGCCGGTAGGGCCAGAAACAACGCCGAGACGGTCGGTACCCAGGACGCCAGGCCAAGGTCGTCGGCGGCGCCCCAGGCGGCGGGCGCCATCGCCAGCAAGAGGGCGGCGGCCCCACCGGAAAGGAGCGGTGGCGCGAGCACCAGGAGCTTCCGCAGCGGGTTGGCGCGCAGGGGCGTGGCCGGGGCATTGTCCACTTCGCTTGGCCTCCGGAGAATCAAATGGTATCATTGATTTAGCATTTTCGCCTCTATAGCCCGGAGCTATCGATGACCCAGGCCCCGTCATCAGAGTTCGGCGATATCCGCCCCATCCGCATTGAGGACGAAATGCGCGTGTCCTTCGTGGACTACGCGATGAGCGTCAACGTCTCGCGGGCGATCCCGGATGTCCGCGACGGCCTCAAGCCGGTACAGCGCCGCATCCTCTACGCGATGTCGGAGCTCGGACTCGACGGCAACCAGAACAAGAAGTGCGCCACTGTCGTCGGCGAGGTGATGGGTAAGTACCACCCCCACGGCGACGCCCCAATCTACGAGGCGCTTGTCCGCTTGGCCCAGGACTGGTCTATGCGCTATCCGCTGGTCACCGGCCAGGGCAACTTCGGCAGCATCGACAACGACCCGCCGGCCGCCATGCGCTACACCGAGGCGCGCCTTGCCCCGATCGCCACGGAGCTCCTGGCGGACATCGACAAGAACACCGTCGACTTCGTCCCCAACTTCTCGGACGAGCATTTGCAGCCTGTCGTTCTCCCGGCGCGCATCCCCAACCTCCTCATAAACGGCGCCTCCGGCATCGGCGTGAGTCTGGCGACGAACATCCCGCCCCACAACCTGGGCGAGGTGCTGGATGCCGTGACAACGCTGCTCGACAACCCGGACGTCTCCTCAGACGAGCTTTCGAACATCATCAAGGGGCCGGATTTCCCGACCGGCGGGATCATCTTCGGCCGTAACGCGATCAAGCAGGCGTATAGCGACGGCCGCGGCCGCATCGTGGTGCGGGCGCGCGCTCATGTCGAGGAGTCGCGCTCGGGCCGGGCGCAGATCGTAGTCACGGAGCTGCCATTCCAGGTCAACAAGGCCGGCCTTGTGGCCCGGATCGCGGAGCTGGTAAAGCAGCGCAAGATCGAAGGCATCAGCGACCTGCGGGACGAGAGCGACCGCAACGGCATGCGGATCGTCATCGAGCTGGCCCGCGGCGGGCAGGCGCCCGTGATCCTCCGGAACCTCTACAAGCACACGGCGATGCAGTCCACCTTCGCCGTCAACATGCTGGCGCTGGTCGAGAACGAACCCCGCACGATCCGCCTGAAGACGGCGCTGGAGCTGTACATCAACCACCGGCGGGAGGTGATCCGGCGCCGGAGCGAGTTCGACCTTCAGAAGGCGCGCGACCGTGCCCACATCCTCGAAGGCCTCCTCAAGGCCATCCAGAACCTGAACGCCGTCATCCGCACCATCCGCGAGTCGCCGTCTGCCGACGTGGCGAAGGAGCGCCTGCAGGAGCGGCCCTTCGGCCTGACGGAGATACAGGCGCAGGCCGTCCTGGACATGCAGTTGCGCCGCCTGGCCAACCTGGAGCGGCAAAAACTGCAGGACGAATACGCGGAGGTCATCCAGAACATCAACTACCTGGAGGACCTGCTCGCGAACCCGCGAAAGATCGACTTCCTGATCAAGGACGAGGCCGCGGAGGTCAAGAAGAAGTACGCCGACGAGCGCCGGACCCAGGTCGTGGAGCAGGAGGTCGAGGACTTCAGCGAAGAGGACCTGATCCCGCACCAGGAGTGCGTCATCACCCTCACCAACCGCGGCTACATCAAGCGGCTGCCCCTGGACACTTACCGCACGCAGCGGCGCGGCGGCCGGGGCATCACCGGCATGGGAGTGCGGGAGGCCGACGCCATCTACCGCCTTCTGGTAGCAGACACGCACGACAGCTTGCTGTTCTTCACGGACCGGGGTCGCGTCTTCCAGCTGAAGGTGCACGAGATCCCGGACTCCACCCGCCAGGCCCGCGGCACCCCCCTCGTGAACCTGATCGAGATCGAGCCGGGCGAGCTGGTCACGGCCGTCGTCGGCACGACCACGTATGATGACGACTTCATGCTGCTGGCGACCAAGCGCGGCGAGGTCAAGAAGACGCCTCTGAGCGAGTTCGAGTCTGTTCGCCGCGCCGGCCTCATAGCCATGAACATCGAGCCCGGAGACTCGCTGGTGCTCGCCGGCCTGGCGCGCGAGGACGACGAGGTCGTCCTGGTTTCGTCCCAGGGCAAGGCGATCAGGTTCCGGGTCGCAGAGCTCCGCTCCGCCTCGCGCCAGAGCGGCGGCGTGCGCGGCATGCGCCTGTCGGGGCCAGACGATGAGGTCGTGGCGATGGAGATCCCGCGGCCGGGGGCGATGCTCCTGACTATCTCCGAGACCGGCCTGGGCAAGCGTACCGAGTTCGCCGAGTACCCGCGGCACTCGCGCGGCGGCCAGGGCGTCGTGACTCACAACGTGACGGCGCGCACGGGGCGGATCGTGGCCGCCCGGACGGTGCTCCCTGGCTGGGAGCTGATACTGGTGTCCCAGAGCGGCATAGTGATGCGGACCACGGTCGACAGCATCGCCAAGGTGGGACGGGCGGCGCAGGGCGTCCACGTCATGAACGTTGGCCAGGGGGACCGCGTCGCTTCGTTGGCCTGTGTCGACCTCGCGAAGAACAGCGGGAACCCGGCGGCGAGCGGCGCGCGCGGCAACGGCAGCAGCCCGGACGGCAGGCCGCGCAGACGGCGCACGTAGCCCGCTGGCCGCAGCCTTGAGGCTTTTGCCCGCACACCTCTAATTTGACGTTAGCGTCAAGGATCGAATAGATTACCCCTCGCTTCCCGTTTTCATCTCAAGCCCCGATGGAGGACTAGAGGAGTCGCCGTGACCGAACAGAGGCAAGCGCCACCAAAGCCTGTGCCTGCGCCCAACGCCGAGACCCAGTTCTTCTGGGATAAGGTCAACGAGGGTCAGCTCTGGCTCCAGCGCTGCAAGGACTGTGACCAGGGGGTCTTCTTCTACCCGCGTTACTTCTGCCCGAACTGCTTGAGCCAGAACGTCGAGTGGTTCCAGGCCTCCGGGCGGGGCAAGCTCCACACCTACATGATCAACCACCGCCCGCCGCCGGCCTTCATGAACGAGGCGCCCTACGCCATCGCCATCGTCGAACTGGAAGAGGGCGTGCGGATGATGACCAACATCCACGGCATCGAGAACACGCCCGAGAAGCTTGTCCTCGACATGGACCTGCGGGTCGTCTTCGAAGAGATCGCCCCCGGGCGCAAGGTCCCCTACTGGGTCCCCGCCTGAAGGCGGACATCCGGACGTCCGAACGCCCTCACTTCGGCCGTTCGGGTCCCGAAAAGTGCGGCATTTTTCCCTGACTGGAGAAGGTCATGACTGACACGGTGCGCTACAAGGTCGCCATCGTCGGGCACGCGGAGACGACGGGGCTGAACGACATCCCCGGCATGTCCAGCCTCATGCTCGCCGCGGACGCGGCCATGAACGCCATAAAGGACTGCGGGATCGACAAGAAGAAGATCGATGGCGTCTTCTCGACCCACAGCCCGACGCAGCTGGCCCACTACCTCGGCATCACGCCGACCTGCGTCGACGGTACCTCCGTGGGAGGGACGTCGTTCCTGCTGCACGTGCGCCACGCTGCTGCTGCGCTTGCCCTCGGTTACTGCAACTACGCCCTCATAACGATGGGTGAGAGCGGCCACACCCGCGGCGACCTGATCGGCATCCCGTCTGCGCCCATCGGGCGCGGCCGCGGCCTGCCGGGCGGCGGCATGGGCTTCGGAATGCCGAACAACAGCCTTAGCGGCCAGTTCGAGGCGCCCTACGGCCCGGTCGGCCCGACCACGCTGTTTGGTATGGGGATCCTGCGCTACATGAAGGAGACGGGCCTCACGCACGAGCAGCTTGCGTCGGTGGTGGTCGCCCAGAGCAAGTGGGCGAAGGACAACCCGCGCGCCTTCCGGCCGCAGGAAGTAACGGTGGAGGACGTCCTGGCAAGCCGGATAATCTGCTACCCGCTGCACCTCCTCGAGTGCTGCCCCGTGACCGACGCCGGCGGCGCCCTGATCCTCACTACCGCCGAGCGCGCGAAGGACTTCCCTACGAAGCCGGTCTACATCCTGGGCACTGGCGAGACCGTGGAGACACCCATGGTGAGCATGATGAAGGACTTCACCAGCTCCCAGGGCTACAAGGTCTCGAGCAAGAAGGCCTTCGACGAGGCGCAGGTGACGCACGCCGACATCGACCACGTCATGATCTATGACGCCTTCGCGCACCTGCCCATCTTCGCCCTCGAAGACACGGGCTTCTGCAAGCGAGGCGAGGCGGG
>DATLYJ010000090.1 GCA_035574915.1 Dehalococcoidia bacterium
GGGGCCGAGCGGCCGCACGACAGGCTCGAGCACCTCCACGTACCGCGCGATGCGTAAGCCGGCCTCAATCGCCAGGTCCTCGCTCAGTGAGGCCGCCGGGAGCGTCTCGTGCAGGCGCGTCCAGCGTTCCGTCCACTCCTCCGCTTCCACCCCTGGGCCCAGCTGCGCCGCGATTTCCCCCATCGCCGCAGATAGCGCGGCGATGCGGGCGTAGTTGTCCTCGCGGTCCCCCTCGAAGTGCAGGCCTATTTCGATGAGGCCCGCCCGCGGCCGGACCCAGACCTCGTAGTGCTGGGCGAAGTCGCCGAAGGAGAACTGCAGCAGCGAGCCGCGCTGCCGGGCCGCTGGCTTCTCCCCGGCCATCGCCCCGAGGGCCGCGGACCGGACAATCTCCAGGAACTCTCGCGTCTTCAGGGCCACGGGGCGACGATAGCTCACTCTCTCAAGGACAGGTTCAGGCCGCATGGCAGGCAGTGCATGCGGAGCGAGATGCTAATAATATGGTCGCTGTTGGAGAAAGGAGCCGCGAATGGACGCCGGCCTGATCATCCTCATCGTCGTCATAGCAGTCCTGGTGCTGCTCGTCATCATGGCAGTCGGCATTTATAACGGCCTCGTGAGCGCCCGCTTCCGGGTGCGAGAGGCCTGGTCCGGCATCGACGTGCAGCTCAAGCGCCGTTCGAGCCTGATCCCGAACCTCGTCGAAACCGTGAGGGGGTACGCCGCGCACGAACGCGAGACGCTGGAGAACGTCACGCGCGCCCGCGCCGCCCTCGACCGCGCCGGGTCGCCAGCGGAAGCCGCCCAGGCCAACAACATGCTCACGCAGACCCTGCGCTCGTTGTTCGCCGTTGCCGAAGCCTACCCGGACCTCAAGGCCAATCAGAGCTTCCAGCAGCTCCAGAGCGACCTGACCGACACCGAGGACAAGATCGCCTACGCGCGCCAGTTCTACAACCGCAACGTCCTCGCCTACAACGAGAAGACCAGCACGTTCCCCTCGGTCATCATCGCCAACATGTTCAACTTCCAGCCCGAGGAGTTCTTCGAGGCCGAAGAGGCGGCCCGCGAGGACGTGCGCGTGAGCTTCGCGCCCAGCGCGCCTGCGGCGCAGGCGCAGAGCCCGCCGCCGGCCCCGCCCGCCTCTCCTCCTTCAACCTGAGGCGGCGAGGACCAGCGTAGCGCCCTCACTCGAGGGCCGCGGCCGGGGGGCATCTGTGTCCGAGCTTCAGCAGCCGGTTCTCATCTACGACCGGATTGCGTCCAACAAGCGCAAGACGTTCCTCCTGCTGGCCGCTTTCTTTGTGCTCACCTCGGCCATGGTGATCCTCGTCGGCTACCTCGCGGGGCTGCCTCTGGGGTTTTCGCCGTTCATCATGCTCTTCGTGCTGCTTTACGCGGCGTTCGCCTACTTCGCCTCGGACAGCGTCGCCCTCGCCGTGAGCGGCGCGCGGGGGCCGGTGACCGAGGAGCAAGAGCCGCTGCTTTACCGCACGGTAGAGAACCTGTGCATTGGCGCGGGCTTGCCCATGCCGAAGGTCTACGTCATCGAGGACGGCGCGATGAACGCCTTCGCGACCGGGCGCGACCCCGAGCACGCCTCCGTGGCCGTCACTCGCGGCCTCTTGTCCAAGCTCGACAAGCTCGAACTCGAGGGCGTCATCGCCCACGAGCTCTCGCACATCGGGAACCGTGACACCCTCCTCATGACCACGCTCGTGCTCCTGGCCGGAGTGATCGCCCTGCTCGCGGACCTCGCCTTCAGGCTGACCTGGTACGGCGCCGGCGCCAGGCGCTCATACAAGGGCAAGAACAGCAGTGGCGCCGCGATCCTCGTCCTGGTCGCGATCATCGCCGCCGTACTGGCGCCGATAGCCGCGCGCATCATCACGATGGCCGTGTCGCGCGAGCGCGAGTACCTCGCCGACGCCTCAGGGGCGCTCCTGACCCGCTACCCTGAAGGCCTTGCGCGCGCGCTCGAGAAGATCAGCGCCGATGAGGACCCGCTCGACACGGCGACCAAGGCTACCGAGCACCTCTACTTCGTCAACCCCCTGAAAGCCCACCAGAGCGCCCTCAACAACCTCTTCGCCACTCATCCCCCCATCGAAGAACGCATCCGCCTCCTGCGGGCAATGTGAGGACGCGAGCACCGCGGGTCGGCCTTGGAGCGCCCCGGGCCGGCGGCGCCCGGGTTCGCAGGCCGCAGAGCGGCCAATACCCGCATTCGATGTACTGATTACCGGCGGCCATTCTGACGCTCACGTAAATGTCCGAATACTGATATAATGAACGCCAGCCCGGGAGGCGCTTTGGCAACCGTAACTCCTGTCGAGCCCAACGACGAGGCCATCAAGCGGCGCGAAATGATGATGCGCAGCGGCCCCCGTGGCGGCGGCATGGGCGGCGCCGACGCGTCCAGCCTCCTCACCGTCCACAAGACCTTCTCCGCCCTCAAGATCCCCGCCTACCAGCTGCTCTGGCTGAGCATGCTGGGCTCCTTCGCCGGGATGCAGATGCAGATGGTGGCCCGCGGCGTCCTCGCCTACGAGATCGGCGGGACGAACAGCGCCATCGCCGTTGTCAGCCTCGGCTGGGGCATCCCCATGCTGCTGTTCTCCCTCGTCGGCGGCACCCTGGCCGACCGCATCAACCGCCGCCGCCTGATGATGCTCTCTCAGCTCATGACAGCCTCCGTCGCTCTTACGGTGGCCGTGCTCGTCCACACCGGCATGATCGAGATCTGGCACCTCTTCGTCGCCGGGCTCGCCCAGGGCGTGGTCTTCTCCTTTAGCGGCCCCGCCCGCCAGGCCTTCATCCCCGAGGTCGTCGGCGAGAAGGAGCTGATGAACGCCATCGCCCTGAACCAGGCCGGCATGAACCTCACGCGCGTCGCCGGACCGTTCGTCGCCGGAGCCCTCATCGCCGTACCATGGATCGACATAGAGGGCGTCTTCTTCATCCAGGCCGCGCTCAACGTCTGCGCCCTGCTCCTGATCCTTGCCATCCCCCTCGTACGCGCGGCGCCGGAGGTCGAGGCCGAGAAGCGAGAGCGCGAGGCGCGGGGCCAGTTCGGGCCCATGTACGGCGGCCCCCGCGGCACGATGGTCCAGGACCTGGTCGACGGCCTGCGCTATGTCATCGCCAGCCCCATCCTCCTGACCTTGCTCGTCATGGGCCTCGTCCCGGCGCTCATCGGCATGTCTTACCAGAGCTTCCTGCCCGTGTTCGCGAAGGACGTCTTCGGCGACGGCGTGCACCGCAATGCCGAGGGCCTGGGCCTCATGATGACCGTGAGCGGCATCGGCGCGCTGGCCGGCTCGCTGGTCATGGCTTCGATGGCTGACTTCCCGCGCCGGACACAGCTACAGCTGTACTCAGGGTTGGGCTTCGGCATCTTCCTGGCTGGCTTTGCCCTGATGGGGAACTACGTGGGCGCGCTCCTGGCCCTCGCCATGCTCGGCTTCATGTCCAGCTACTTCCAGGGCCTTAACAGCACCATGGTCATGACAGCCAGCGACGCCCAGTTCTACGGGCGCGTCATGAGCGTGAACATGATGACCTTCTCCCTCATGCCCCTCGGCACCTTGCCAATGGGCTTCATCGCCGACAGCATCGGCAGCCTGTCCCTCGGCCCCATCGACCTGATCGGCATTCAGGCGGCGCAGTTCGGCGCCGGCGTCATCCTCACGCTGTTCATCCTCGCGGTCACCGTGTTCAACCCTGCCTACCGTCAGCTCGAGCAGGACGACTTCAAGCGCTTTGCCCTCGTTGCCGTCGAGCGAGTCCAGGAGGGACGCGGCGAGGGCTCGATCTGGTCGCAGCTCCGGCGCTCCATGAAGCACGAGCGCGGTTCCACCCTCGCGCGAAAGTACTCGGATATGCCCACAGAGGTCGACTCCGCGACCGGGGGCGGTTCCGGCTAGTCACGCCTGCCGCCACCCTCCCACCGACCCCAACCTGACCTGTCGTCTCGGCATACCGCCAGCAAGGGCGCATGGCGCCTTCGTTCGCACCCCGCTTGCCCGCGTGCCCGGCGGCGAAGCCCCGCCGGCGGCATCCGCGGCGGGGCTGAATGGCCCTGCATAAAGCACGCCCCGGAGCATTCCCCTAGGCGTTTACCCTAAAGTCGGCCGCAAGAGCACCGATAAAGTGCACAGGACGCTGGAGCGCGTCCTGCTTGCCAGCGGAGGCGGTGCACGGCCGTCACCCCGAGTATCGCCTCCGCTGGCAGGATCCCGTTACGCCAGCCGCTTCCCCCTCGTTTTCATTTGTGGACACGGACGTCACGGAGGCGCAGGATGCACGCCACGACCATTGGCCACTACGGCTGGCACTTCTTCGTCACGAAGCGCGATGGCTCGCGCGACCACTACACCCTCGAAGCCCTCGACCAGCAGTTCCAGCTCGGCGTCAGGGGCGCCACATGGGAGGCCTCCGTCCTGGCGCGGCAGGTCGCCCGCTTGACCGGCGGCGAGGTCGAAGTGACCTTCAACGGCGTGCCGATCTCGACAGCATCGCCCCTGTAGCGCGCCGCTACGCCGACCTCTTGGAAAGCGCATGCAATTCGCGCCACGCGCGACTTTACGTGCGCGCAACCGCGACCGCCGCATGCTTGGAGCAAAGGAGGCGAACCTCATGTACATTGGCGGCGGTCTTCTCGCGGTCATCCTCATCATCCTTCTGTTGATCCTTCTCCTCTAGTAAGAGGACGGGGCAAGCAAAGGAGAGGGCCGGTCATGAGACCGGCCCTCTCGCTTCTCGTTGCTCCCTACACCGGGCGGTTCCGGCTGAAGTGGTCCAGGGCAGCCTCGGTCGTTTGCGCCCTCTGTTCCTCCAGCTTGCGCGCAACTTCCTCGGCGATATCGGCTTCCCCTTCGGCCTCGGCCTTCTTGCGTTGCCAGAACTGCCACCAGCGGCGCCCGGGATACTTGCGGACCGGCGCCTGCGGCCCGGGCGTGTCCACGGATAGCTCCGCCGGCTTCTCTCCGAACACGTTGGGCAGGAGAGCCTTCAAACGCGCCTCTTCCTCGGCGCTGAACTCGTGCCGCGCCAGGGTCTGGACGGTCGCCGCGCGCCGGAAGGCGATATCCCCCGGCATCGTGTTCATGGTCCGGTCGTAGGCCTCGGCGACCTTTGCCGCCCCGTCGTCGTCGAGCTCGAGCAGGGCACGCAGGCGCGCGATGCTGACCGAGCGCAACCCCTCATCGTCGAGCGAGTACTCGGCGTCGATCAGCCGCCGGACCTCGATTGCCAGCTCCTCGCCCTCGAGGTAGGGAAGCTTTCTCAGTCCGGCTGCGATCTCGCGGTCGCGCTCCGGGCCCGCTCGCAGAGAAACCACCTTCTGCCAGTCCGTCTCCATGACATCTCCTTGACGGAAAGAAAGGGCTCCCGCAACGGAAGCCCTCCCCTCGCTTGTCCGTTTATAGTGGAGAGTCAGGCGCTAATGCCGTCGTAACCGGGCCTGGCGCAGGCTTTCGCCTTCGTGTCAAAGGCTTGACGCGGGCTGTGGTTGGGCTATGCTATGCGTCAATTGCGTAAGCTCTTTCCCTTATGCCCCTTCGCCTGAAGCTAGACCCGCGCCCGCCTCTCTACGACTCCGTCGCCGAGGCTGTCATCGCCGACGACGAGGGCCAGATTGAGGACGACGTCGAGCACGCGCATTGGAGCCCCCTCGCGCCGCCCCCGCCCGCCGCCGGCCTGCGCCTTGCCTTCGTTGACGGCGTGGAGCGGCGCGAAAGACGCCTGTCCGCCGAAGGTGAAGGCCGCTTCGTGCCGGGCCTGCTCGCCTCCTACGCCGCGGGAGCGGTATGGCCGGGGCGGCGGATCGACCCCTCGGACGTGAGGCTCGAGCGAAGGCTCATAATCGGCTGTGGCGAACGTTGTCCCTCGCTCGTAATGAAGTCCGCAACGTCCACCCTTTGCTACACTTCGGTCTCGAGTCCGGAATCAGACTTCGAGGGCCTCGGGCGAGTCCTGAACCACCTTCGCGCCGACATGGAGGCGTCGCTCGTCCGCCGGCTCGTCGACGCCGGCGCCGGCCTCATCGTGGTTGACGGACGCCTCCCACCCGACGTCGAGGCGCCGGCCGTGGGCCTGATCAAGACGCCCCACGTCCTGCCTTCGGTCGTCGCTCGGCACTTCGACGTGCTCTCCCGGCTCCGGGCCGGCGAGCGCTCGCCCGTATTCGTGCGCCGGCGCTCTGACCGCGCCTATTACTGCTGGTTCCTCTGCCTGCGCCGGCCTGCGGCCTCCGAGGTCGCGCTCTCGGGCCTTGCCTTGCTCGAACTGTCGGGTTCCACGCCGAAAGAGGAAGCCGTGCGGCTCGCGGACCTGTCGGCCGCCCACCTGCCGGCCTTCGCCTCTCAGCCCTACCAGGATGACCGGGCGCCCCAGAACCTCCTGCCCGTCGGGCTGCTCGAAAGTCACCTCCGCCACCTCCTCGGCAACCCTGACCTCCTCCATCGCCTGGCAGTCGAGACCTTCGCCGCGGAGGAGATATGGCTTTAGAGCCCGTCGGACAGGTGATCGGGACCGACGACGCCTTCGCCCTCGACTTCTGGGTGCACGTCGAGGAGGGCCGCTATCTGCAGCTTGACGATGTCGTCACCGTGCCCATCGTCCTGCCCGACGGTCAGTCAGTGACCATTCACGGCGTCGTCGATACGGTCCGCTCGCGGCTCGAGGGTGCGCGTTTCGGCAGCGACGCGAAGCGCGCCCGCGAGGGCATCATGCCCTTCAACGTCGCGAATGCGGCGCACGTGGCCGTCACGCGCGTGGACCCCGAGGTCTTCGTCGCCCCCTTTCCCGGGAGCGACGCCTTCAAGAGCGAAGGCCTCCAGCGTGAGCAAGCCCTCTACTTCGACAAAATGCTCGCCGCTGGCACCGCTTTCTGCGCCGGCTTCTCGCGCGATGGGCAGCTTATGTACGGCAACATCGAGTTCCTCGACGGCACCCGTGGCGCCCACATGAACATCTCCGGCATCAGCGGCGTCGCGACCAAGACCAGCTACGCCCTCTTCCTCCTCTATTCACTCTTCCACTCCGGCGTCCTCCAGGGCCACGGGCCGAATACGAAGGCTATAGTCTTCAACGTGAAGGGGGAGGACCTCCTCTGGCTCGATAAGCCCAATCGTCTCCTGGACGACGGCGCGCGGCGCATGTATGAGAAGGCCGGGCTGCCTGTCGGCCCATTCCGCAGCGTCGCGGTCTGGTCCCCCGTCCGCAAGGGCGACGCGCTGATCGCCGCCGCCGACACCCGCACGGAGGGCGTGCGCGCCTACGCCTGGTCGCTGGCCGACTTCTGCCGCGAGCGCATGCTCCGCTTCCTCTTCGCCGAAGCCGACAGCGAGACCAGCCAGCTGTCCTTCGTCATCCGCCAGGTCGAAGACTGGCTCGCGGACCCGGAGACGATGACGGGGCCCGACGACCGCGGCTTCATGGTCACCTCCGACGGCACCGTCGTGCGGAGCTTCACGGATCTCGCCCACCTGCTCGAGGCCTACATCGACAGCATCGCTTCCCGCGTCGCCCAGGGCACGCAGCAGGCCTTCATCCGCCGCCTCTTCGACGCCGCCGCCACCGCCGGCCACCTCGTCCGGGCGATACCGCCCTCGCTCGCCGACCAGCACCGCATCCGCGTGCTCGACGCCGACGGCGAGTCCAACAAGCAGATCACGGTCATAGACATCAACGGCCTGCCCGACCGGGCGAAGCGCTTCGTAGTCGGCGTGGTCGTCCGCCGCCTCGTGGAGCAGAAGGAGGGCCTCGGCACAGGGCGCCCGCTGGTCTTCGTTGTGCTGGACGAACTGAACAAATACGCGCCCCGCGAGGGCTGGAGCCCGATCAAGGAGGTGGTGCTCGATATTGCGGAGCGCGGCCGCAGCCTCGGCCTCGTGCTCATCGGCGCCCAGCAGACGGCGAGCGAGATCGAGCGTCGGGTGACGGCGAACGCCTCCTTCCGCGTGGCGGGGCGCCTGGACACGGCCGAAGCCGCGCGCGACGAGTACGGCTTTCTCTCCGACGCCGCCCGCGCCCGCGCCTCCATCCTCAAGCCCGGCTCCATGTTCCTCCGCCAGCCGGAGATCCCGGTCCCGCTCCTGGTGCAGTTCCCCTTCCCCGCCTGGGCAACCCGGAAGGACGAAGTCGACCTCTCAGCCGGCGATGGGCTGGGCATTCGCCTGGGGCGGTAGGCATGCGCGTCCTCCACACCGCCGACTGGCACCTGGGCCGCCAGATCCGCGGCCGCTCGCGGCAGGACGAGTTCGAGGCCGTGCTCGCCGAGGTCGCCGCCATCGTGCGGAGCGAACGCGTCGACCTCCTCCTCGTCGCCGGCGACATCTTCGACACCTTCTCGCCCGCGCCGGAGGCCGAAAAGCTCCTGTACGAGACGCTCGAGCAGATGGTGCGCGAGGGAGCCCAGGTGGTGCTCCTCGCCGGCAACCACGACCACGCCCGCCACATGGACGCCCTGACGCGCGTGCTGCGTCTGGCGGGCATACACTGCTTCGGCTCCGTTACGGCCGATCCGGCCCTGGCGCGCGTGGCCATCCCCTCGCGCGACAGGAGCGAGGTGGCGCAAATCGTGGCCCTGCCCTGGGTCCCGGAGCGCTTCACCTTCGACTTCGAGTCTCTTGCCAGGGGCCTCGAAAAGCCCCTCGCCCAGTACGCCGAGCGCATGGAACGGCTCATCCGCCACCTCTGGTCGAAGCCAGACCCGAAGGCGGTCAACATCTTCGCCGGCCACATGCTGATCAGCGGCGCCGAGATCGGCCCCGGCGGCGGCGAGCGCCAGCTCCAGATCGGCCAGAACTTCGCCGTCAAGGCCTCCGCGCTCCCGGACGACGCCGAGTACGTCGCCCTGGGCCACGTGCACAAGCCGCAGCAGATCGCAGCCGCCTCTCGCGTCGAGTACTCGGGCTCGCTCCTCCAACTCGACTTCGGCGAGGCGGACCAGAAGCGCAGCGTCAACCTGGTCGAGCTGCGGCCGGGACTGCCGCCGGACGTGCGGCGTCTCGAGCTCAAGGGCGGCCGGCCCTTGCGCAACGTCACGGTGCGCTTTGCCGACCTGCCGCGGCTGGCGGAGGAGCACGCGGGCGCCTACCTCAAGGTGACGGTAGAGCTTGACGAGTTCGTGCCGGCGCTGGCCCAGAAGGTGCATGACCTCGTCCCCAACGCCGTCGAGGTGACCCCCCCGAAGCTGCCCGCTGCGGCGTCCGGGCCGGACCCACGCGAGCAACGCCGCGGCCTCCAGCCCCACGAGCTCTTTGCGAGCTTCTATCGCAGCAAGCGCGGCACGGACGCGCCCGCGGAACTGGTCCGGCTCTTCAACCAACTGCTGACGGAGGCTGAGCGTGCGTCCCCTTAACCTGCGCCTCGCCGGTTTCACGTGCTACAGCGACCCCGTCGAAATCCCCTTCCGGGGCATGGACATCTTCGCCATCACCGGCCCC
Organism: Dehalococcoidia bacterium; assembly: GCA_035574915.1. Taxonomy (NCBI): domain Bacteria; kingdom Bacillati; phylum Chloroflexota; class Dehalococcoidia; species Dehalococcoidia bacterium. Next base: position 9,453 of record DATLYJ010000090.1, read on the forward strand.
ACCGGCGCCGGCAAGAGCACCATCGTCGACGCTATCTGCTACGCGCTCTACGGCCGCGTCCCCCGGCACGGCGAGACCACGAGCCTCATCTCCCACAACCGCGACAGCATGAGCGTCGACCTCGAGTTCGAGGCCGGCGGAAAGCAGTACCGCGTGCACCGCGGCATCAACCAGACTCGGCGGACCGCCCGCGACGGCCGCGAGCTCGTGACTCGCGCGCCCTCGCCCGTACAGCTCGAGGAGTGCGTCGACGGCCAGTGGCAGCCAGTGGCCGGCCGCGTCAAGGACATCGACAAGGAGATCGAGCGCATCGTCGGCCTGGACTACCGCAGTTTCACTGTGTGCGTCTTGCTGCCTCAGGGGCGCTTTCAGGAGTTCCTCGCCGGGGAGAAGAAGGACCGCCGCCAGGTGCTCACGGACCTCCTCGACATCGGCATTTACGAAGAGGTTATGCGTCTGGCGAACCAGCAATCCCGCGACCTGGAGGCCCAGATCAGCGCCAACGACCGCCGCCAGCGCGAGGACTATGGCGGCGCGACGCCCGAGGCGCTCGAAGATGTCCGGGCGCAGATCGAGGAGGCCCGCCCTCGCCTCCACCTCGCCCAGCGGCAGCGCGAAGCCCTGACGGACGCCCTCGGGCTGGCCCGGACCGTGGTCGAGGCCCGTAAGCGTCAGAACGAAAAGCTGGCCTCCCACGAGCAGACGCTCCTAGACATCGCCGAGGCCGAGGAGCTGGCCCGTGAGGGACAGCAACGGCTCCAGGAGCTACGGCAAGAGCACGCGCGCGCCCGGGACGCGCTCGCGGCCCTCTCCTACGACCACGCTCGCCACCTCGCCCTCGAG
>DATLYJ010000091.1 GCA_035574915.1 Dehalococcoidia bacterium
GGCGGTCTTACTTCGCCGCCCACGTGTGGGTGCACGAGTTCCTCGACGGCAGCCTCGGCGTCTGGTACCGGGGTCAGTGGCTTGTGCGCGGCAGGGCTACCAAGCTCGACGCCCGCGTGAAGGCCCGAGACCGCCGGCCCGAACGGCCCGAGCGGAACCCCCTGCCCCTACCAACCCAGCCCCAGCCCAAGAAAGCTACCGGCGCCGGCTCCGACCCCTGGCGTCGCTGGCGTCCCGGCTACCTATCCAACGGCCGGACGGAATCACTCAGTCGTTAAGGACTCGATGGACAAAATCACTGAGCAGTTAGGTCCCATTATGCGGACAGAATCACTGAGCAGCTACACGATGGGCCGCCGCGCCGGCACCCCCGGCCGCCGCGGATATCGCTCCGGCGTCGGGCCCAGCTTACGCACCAGGACCAGCGACTGCAGCCGCCCGCCGGGCGGCGAGAATGGCAGCACTTCGGCGACCTCGGCGCGCAGCTCGCGGAGCGCCGCGGCCGCCTCCTCCAGCTCGCGGGGGGCAGCGCTTCCTTTCTGGGCCGCCAGCCAGCCCCCAGGGCGCAGGAAGGGCAGCGTGTACTCGAGCAGCACCGGCAGCGGCGCCACCGCGCGCGCCACGGCCAGGGCGTAAGCATCGCGGTGCTCGGGCTCGCGCCCCCAGTCTTCCGCCCTGCCCTCCAGGACACGGACGCCGTCCAGGCCGAGGCGCGCGATGGCCTGGCGCAGGAACGAGCAGCGCTTGCCGTTCGCCTCCACGAGGGCGAGGCTGATGCGGGGCCAGGCGACCTTCAGGGGCAACCCCGGGAAGCCGGCGCCGGTGCCGACGTCGATGACCTCACAGGAGTCGGTCATCACGCCGCGGTCGAGCAGCAGGCGGCCCAGGGCCAGGGCCTCAAGGAAGTGGCGCGACTCGATCTCCCGCGGGTCCCGGACGGCGGTGAGGTTGAAGCGCGTGGCGGCCTCGGCGATGAGGTCGCGGTATGTCTGGAAGGCCTGCACCTGCGACTGGTCCAGCGCGACGCCCAGGCGGCGGGCTTCCTCGGCGAATCCGGCCTCGCTCACTGCCTGATGTTAGCCTGCTCGTCCGGCATAGAGCTTAGGGGCTGGCCTCTAGGTGAAGTCCCTAAAGCCACTCTGTCCATCGCCGATACTTCCCAGGATGCCTGGAATAAGCGTTCAGACCGTCGTACTTGCCTTTGCCGTCCTGCTGGTCCTGATCGGGCTCGCGGGGCTGGCGCCCAGCATCCTGCCTTTGTTGCGCCGCCGCTGGCTTGTCGGCCGCCTCTCGAGCATGAGGGCGGACGGGCCGACCCCGGTCGAGCGCGACGAAAGGCTCGGCGCCTGGCCGTCGGAGGAGCCGGTAGCAGCGCCTACGAACGCGGCCCCCGCCGTGCGGGTACCGCACGTCATGCCAGCGCCGGCGGTGGCGCCGGCGGCCGCACAGCCGGCCGTGGCCGTGCAGGAGCCGGAGATCGCGCCCGTCTCCCCTGTGGTCTCGACAGCGGCGGCGCCCGCGGAAGGCATCGAAGCCAGCCAGCCCTCCCCTGAAGAGGCCTCGGAGGTCGAAGTCGCGCCCTCGCCTGAGGGCGGGGACGACGAAGAGGAGGAGGTCGACGACATGCTGGCCCTCTTCCGCGAAGTGAAGGTAGTGTCGAGCACGCCGCAGGCGCTTACGGAGGCCCTGGAGGTTGTCTCGGCAGGCGACCTCCTCGCTCAGGCGCGGGAAGTGCGGGACATGCTGCGCAGGGTTGGCTGACGGCGGGCGCGCAGCCAGAGGAAGCCGAGCCCCACCACCTCAGGGCCAAGGTTGGCCCAAAACCACGCCAGGCTGTGCTCCCCGCGGCGCCTCCGTCTCCGGCCACGAAACGGGGCGAGCAATGGCAGGCGGCCGCCGTTCCACAGGTCCCCGGCGAGATGAGAGACGTAACCGAGCGCGAAGCCTCGCCAGGCGCGCTCCGGCAGGACTGGCTTCAGGAGAGCACAAGTCGCCACCAGGCAGGGCAGGCCGTGGGCGACCCAGCGCGAAGGCGTGAGCCGGGCGACCCAACCCAGCGACTTGTCGACGACATCAGGGAAGAGATTGCCAGCGACCGCCGCGGCGGTGTCCGAGTTCGTCGCGTCGGCGAGCGCGACGCTGACGGCTATGTGGCCGAAGAACAGCACGAGCCCACGTTAGCAGGCGCGGCCGCCCGGGCAGAAGCTACTCCCGGGCCGGCTCCGGCACCGGCCGGACGATTGGCGTCTCCCGGACGAAGGTGTGGATAAGGGTCGAAGCGAGGAGAGCAAGGCTTGCCATGACCGCGAGCAGCGCGAACAGGGCGCGGAAGACCCCGACGCCAGGCGCCGCGTCGCCGGCGTTGAGGATGCCGCCGAGCACGCCCGCTCCGACGATGCTGCCGAAGTAACGCATCATCGACATCGTCCCCGAGGCCGCACCCGCGAGCTCGCGGGGCGCCGCCTCGATGGCCGCCGTGCTGGCAGCACCCGTGCCCAGGCCGGAGCCGACGCCCAGGACGGCAAGCGCCGCCGCCAGGTACGCTGTCGACACGTTGGCCGCGATGCCCGATAGGAGCATGCCTGCGGCGACAAGCTGGCACAGGCCGCCAGCCATCGCCGGCAGGCGCCGGCCCCGGGCGTCCGAAAGCCGGCCGCTGACCGGCGCCAGGGCGCTCATGAGGACCGAAAGAGTTCCCACCAGCAGCCCGGCTGTCCCAACACTCCCTCCTTGCACCTCCTTTATGAAAAACGGGACGCACAGGAGGGTCGTGTACATCACGAGGTTGCTGAGCAGGATGTAGCTGGTCGCGCCCGCGTAGGAAGGGCGGCGAAACAGGCGCCACTCGGCCAGTGGCAGCACGCTCGAGGCCTGGCGGTAGACGAACAGCGCCACGAAGGCCACCAACGCCGTGGCCTCGGCGGCGAGCACGACGGGCTCGGTCTGGCCGCGGAGGTCGCCCAGGAGGAGGGTGATGGAAGCAAGGACGCCGGCCAGGAACAAGGCGCCCGGCCAATCGATGTCGGCCCGAGCCGCCGACGGGCGGTCCCTGAAGCCGAGCAGCGCCAGGCAAAGCAACGCCGCACCGACAAGCGGCACGTTCACGAGAAAGAGCGCGCGCCAGGACCCGAGCCCCAGGAGCAGCGCTCCCAGCAGGGGGCCGACGGCGGCGGAGAGGCCGATGGCGGAGCCGGTCAGGCCGCTGGCCTCTCCCAGACGCTGGGTGGGCACTGTCTCGCGCAGCATCGCCGTCCCGTTGGGCAACACCGCGGCCCCGACGAGGGCCTGGGCCGTACGTAATGCCACCAGCATTTCGAACGACGGCGCGACCGCCGCCGCGAGCGAAAACGCCAGGAAAGCGATCAGGCCAAGGCGGAAGACCTTCGCCCGCCCCAGTTGGTCTCCGACCCGCCCGCCCAGCGGCTGGGCCACGGCCATGGCGATGAGATAGGCGGATACGAGCCACGTCACCTCGGCGTGGCCGGCGCCGAAGTCGCCCCGGATGTCCGGCAGGGCCACAGCGATCATGGTGGAGTTCAGGGGCGCAATGATCGTGCCCAGCGAGACAGTCGCCAGGAGCAGGGGATAGCTGAGCCCGGCGGCTGTGCCCGGAGGTCTGGCACTAGGCGGCTGATTCAAGGCCTGGTCCCCCGGGCGCCGCCTTCGCCGGGCCTACCGTCGCGGGGCAGGACACGCGCGGCCGTCTTACGGCGCCAACTATGCATGGTAGCCCTTCACTCCCACACGACCGTGTAGCGACTGCCGGGGACACCCTCCGCCTGCGTGTCCCGGACGCCGCCATGAAGAGCATCCGGAGCAAGGCCGGAGGCTGCCTCCGTCGACGCCCTGGCCTCCGTGGCGGCTGGTGATCGTCACAGCCGCTACCGCCTTCGTCGAGTATCCCGGCGCGCCAGAACGTCGCGCAAGGAATCCGCAGCCTGCTCCGCCGGCGTAAGTCAGTCTTGGAGGCTCAGTGTCAAAGTTTCCGATCATGGCGCTCCTGTCCCTGGTAGCGTTCTCGGCGGCCTGTAGTGGTAGCGATGACGCGCCCCGCGCCGCGAGCCCGACCGCGCCCCCGACGCTAGCGGCGCCGACCGCGACGGTGGCGCCGACGCAGCCCGCCGCGGTGGTACAGCCGTCGCCGACCGTGGCGCCTACCGAGGCGCCGCCGACCGCTCCGCCGCCGACTCGGCCGCCGGCCGTTCAGCCTACGCAGCCGCCTCAACCCACTACGCCGCCCCCGCCGCCAGCGCCATCCGGGCCACCGCCTCCGGTGCGATTCGAGGTGCGTGCCGCGAACCTCGCGTTCAACACCACGCACCTGCACGTCCGCGCCGGCACACAGGTGACAGCGGTGTTCCAGAACGATGACGCGTCTGTGCCGCACAACCTGAGCTTCAACGTGCCCGGCCTGGAGCACGGAGAGACGTGTACCGGGCCCTGCACGGTCAGCCAGACCTTCACGGCGCCCGCGCCCGGCCGCTACCAGTTCTTCTGCACCATCCATCCCATGGTCGGAGACTTCATCGTCGACCCCTGATGGCGCTGCGGACGGGTGCGCCGCCAGCGCGCGCCCGGCGCCGAAGAGGCGCGGGTTGGACTGATCTCCACGCCGCGGCGCCGCCCGATCAGAAGCGAGGGCGCGCTGTTGACAGGCTGAGCGCCCGCCCTGACAATCGCGTTCGACCTGTTGGGCTATTGGCAGGAGGCCCGCCATGGCACTCGTTTTCAAGATCGTCCCTGAGTACCAGCGCGTCGTGCGGTTCACTCTGGGGAAGTACGACGGCGCACCACGCGGACCAGGCTGGGTCTGGGTGATCCCATTCATACACAGCATCACGACCGTCGACCTGCGCGAAGAAGTCTTCGACGTGGAGCCGCAGACCTGCATTACGAAGGACAACGCGCCAGTGACCGTCGACATGCTGGTCTTCATGCGGGTCGTCGACCCGGAGATGGCGGTGCTGAAGGTCCAGAGCTACCGGCTGGCGGCGCGCGGCATGGCGATTACTACGCTCCGCGCCGTCGTCGGCGACCTCATGTTGGATGACGTGCTGGCGAAGCGGGAGCAGATCAACTCCGTCATGCAATCACGCATGGACGAGGTGACGGACCGCTGGGGCGTAAAGGTCAACGCCGTGGAGATCCGCGAGATCCTGCCGCCGCGCGACATCCAGGAGGCCATGAGCCGCCAGATGTCGGCCGAGCGCAACCGCCGCGCGGTGGTCACGGAAGCTGAAGGCACGCGCGAAGCCGCGGTGACGATTGCGACCGGCAACAAGGACGCGGCCATCCTCAACGCCGAGGGCGCAAAGCAGTCGGCAATCCTGAACGCGGAGGGCGCGCGACAGGCCGCCATCCTCAACGCCGAGGGCTTCTCCATGGCCCTCGAACGCATCTTCTCGGTCGCCAACCACATCGACGAAAAGACGATGATCCTGCAGTACCTCGACATGATGAAGGCCCTTGCGGGGAGCAGCGCCAGCAAGTGGATCGTCCCCATGGAGCTGACCTCCTTCGTGCAGGGCTTTGCCCGCAACCTGGCGTCGGCGGCCGGCGGCGACGGCGCCGGCTCCACCTCGGTTGCGAGCCCGCCGCCGGAGGCTGACAGGCGATAGTGGTGGACCGGCCGGCGGACGTCTCGGTTTCGGCCCGCATTACCCGCCTCATCGACCTCGCGCGAAACGAGGAGGCCTCGAAGCTCCTTGGCGTCGAGGGACTGCTCGAGGACCAGCTCGACATCACGTTTCTCGACGACCCGCTCGACTGGGTCGCGTATGACATCGCGCAGGCGATCAAGGCCGCCGACGCGGAGGAGGACGAGGAGGGAGCCGGACCTACCCTGGCGACGCTTGTCGCCGAACTGCGGCTCTACCGGCTGCTGAGGGGCGAGATCGACGGGATTGCCCTTGGTCGGCTTGTGCAGGGCTACCTCGAGGAGGACTAGTCCTTCCGAGATCGTCTCTGCCGGCGCCGTGGCCGGCCGGCGGCGCGCGCAGGAACGCAAGGTGCTTCTCGAAGCGCCGGGGCACGAAAAAGTTCAAGTTTTTCGCAGGTCAGGGACGCGCCGCCGGGTTCCCGCCTGTAGGGCCGGCGCGTCTTCCATGGACGAGCGTTTTGCCCCTTCCAGGAAGCCAGCTTTTGCGCCACGAAATGTGGCCGGCGAATGCGCTAATCTCTTGTAACGATGTTCCGCGTACGGTGCCTGGCGCTCTCTGCCCTGATGTCCGCACTCCTCCTTGCTTGCGGCGGGGGAGGTGAAGACAAGCCGGACGCCACGCCGGAGCCGACGCAGCCGTCGCTCGGGCCCGCGGAGCAGGCCCTTCAGCGCTATGTCGAAACGACGCTCCAGCGGCCTTTCATAGCGGAGTGCGCGAAGGCGGACGTTGCTCTGGATGTGAACAAGATCTGCGCCACCTTTCGAGGCGAGCGCGGCAACCTGCGCGCTTACGTAATCGGCCCGACGTTCTCGGAGGGCTCGCAGTGGGTGATCCTCGAAGACCGCGGCGGCCAGTGGGCCGTGGCCAGCACTACCATCCTCAACGCCGACACGGCGGCCGTGCCCGGGATCCCCTGGCCGCTCCGCACCGGTGTCGACGTCGTAGTTGCCGGTGGAAAGCCCTGCCTTAATGTCCGCGAGGGCCCCGGCCTCAACCAGAGGGCCGTCGACTGCCTTGCGGACGGGACGCGGCTCCGGCTGGCAACTGGCCCTGTAGCGCTCGACAACATCAACTGGTGGCAGATCGAAGGGCGCGCCGGCTGGGTCTCCGGCGACTACCTCCGCTATCCGGACGCCGCCCAGTAGAGGTGGAGGCTCATCGGCAGGTGGTGCAGGACGCCGGTTGAGGATGGGCGCGCCGGCCTCAGTTGTTCCGGGGGTTGCGGCCGGGGTCGTGAGAGCCGGCCATGGCGACGATGAACATCTCGAGCATCTCGAGTAAGTCCTCACGCGCCTCCATCAGGCCGTGGCCGGCGCCTTCGATGAGGGTCAGGCGTTTCGGTTGCCTGGCCCGCTCATAGATGTCCTCGCTTGCCTCAGGCGGGAGGACAGTGTCGGCGGTGCCGTGCACCAACAGCAGCGGCCTCGGCGCCAGGTTTTCGACCGTGGACGTGCCGAAGCGCTGGCTGGAGAGCGCGGCCACAGCCGTCACGGCGGGCGAAAGCTCTCCGGCCTTTATGACGACGGCGCCACCGAAGCTGTGCCCGACCAGCACTACGGCCCCGCCACCAATGCCCTTCAGGAACGAGAGCGCCCCCAGGACATCGAGCACGCATTCCTCGAACTGCCCGGGGATGCGGTAGTTGACACGCAGAGTGCTCAACCCCTTGCCCACGAGGCGCGTCGCGAGCTCCTTGTAGACGCCGCCGGCAGGCCCGTCGAAGCCGCCCATTGCGCCGCCGACCATCAGGGCCACGCCCGGCTGGCCCTCGCAGGGGGTGAACATGCAGTAGATGTCGCCGCGCGATGTGCGCAGGATGATCTGGAAGTTGCCGTCCGGGTCGCGGTCCGCGTGCACGCCCTCGATGTTGAGGGTGAGGTCCCCGGAGAGGTCCTTCTCGCCGCCGGCGTCGCGCATGCGCTTCCTCGGCTCTACTTTACCGTCGCCCTGTACCTCGCGACGAAACGCGCCATGCGTCTCATGGCTTCCTGCAGCAGTTCGTACTTCTGGGCGTAGCAGATGCGCACGTGGCCCCGGCCGGCTTCGCCGAAGGCGGAACCGGGCACCACTGCCACCTTCTCCTCGATCAGGAGCCTTTCGGCGAAATCGTCGTCGCTCAGGCCGGTGGAGGCGATGGAGGGGAAGGCGTAGAAGGCGCCCCTTGGCTCCACGAGGGCCAGGCCCATCTCGCGGCAGGACTGGACAACGAGCTTGCGCCGGCGGGCGTACTCCGCCAGCATGCCCTGCACGTCTTCTTCGCCGTTTTGAAGCGCCTCCAGGGCCGCATACTGGGCCGCCGTGGGTGCGGACATCATCACGTACTGGTGGATCTTCATCATCGCTTCCGTGAGCGCGGGAGGCGCGCACACGTAGCCGAGACGGAAGCCCGTCATCGCGTAGGTCTTGGAGAAGCCGCCCAGGAGCAGCGTGCGCTCCTTCATGCCCGGTAGCGAGGCGAAGCAGACGTGGTCGACGCCGTATACCAGGCGGTCGTAGATCTCGTCCGCGATGACGAAAAGGTCGTTCCTCTCGGCGAACTGGGCGACCGCCTCCAGGGCGGGGCGGTCCATCACCGCGCCCGTGGGATTGGCTGGATAGCCCAGGAGCACCGCCTTGGTCTGAGGCGTCAGGCGCTCCTCCAGGCTGGAAACATCGAGCCTGAAGCCGTTCTCCGGCGTGGTGGGCACGGGGACGAAAACGCCGCCGGCGAGCACGACCGCCGGCATATAGGCGACGTAGGCCGGGTCTGCCGAAAGGACTTCGTCGCCGGGGTCCAGGATGGCGTGGGCCGCCAGGTTCAGGGCCTCGCTGACGCCGGTGGTGAGGATGATCTCGTTCGCGGGGTTATAGCAGACACCATAGAGCCGCTCCAGCTGACGCGATACCAGCTGGCGCAGCTCGGGGAGCCCGTAATTCGAGGTGTACGCCGTTATCCCGTCTTCGATCGACCTGATAGCGGCCTGGCGGATACCGTTCGGTGTCTCGAAGTCCGGCTCGCCCACTCCTAGCGAGATCACGCCATCGGTCGTCGCGATCAGCTCGAAGAAGCGGCGGATGCCGGAGGACGAAATAAGGTCGAGGCGCTGCGAGACAGCGCCCCGGCGAGTCACTGGCTTCCCAGTCGAAACCATGGGCCGAGTATATGTTAAGCCCGCCCTCTGGGCCAGTTTCAACCGCTGTTGACTCGCCGCCCCGGCTGAGCGGGCCGGCGTAAGCGGCCGCGCCCGCGACTGAGGGACGCGACTGCAACACATCCGCCACCCTCGCAAGTGCCGCCGCGGGGCGATTTTGTGAGCGCCTGCAGCCAAGAATCAGACCTTGAACGCGCGACAACGCGCGAAATCTGGACCCAGCGAGGTGCTGCATGGACCCACCAAAGAAGGAACGCCTCTTGACCCTCGGCGGCGTACTCACCATGGCAGTCGGCCTGGCGCTCGCGGCGCAATCGTGGGCGGCGCCGGCGAACGGTACACCCCTGGCCCGGTCCGCGGACAAGGTCGTGGTCTGTCATCGCGAAGGCAACGGCTCCTCGCACGAAATCGAAGTCGACGACAATGCCCTGCCTGCTCACATGGACCACGGTGACGCGCTCGGCCCGTGCCCGACGGCGACAGGGATCCCCCAGACCGCCGTGACGGGCACCAGCACCGTGACCAGCACGCCGACTACGGCTGCGGCCACCAACACGCCCACAGCGACCGCCACCTCAAGTGCGGCCACGAATACGCCGACGGCAACCACCGCCGGCGCGACCAACACGCCGACGGCCACCGCCACCACCGGCGCGGCGACCAACACGCCGACGGCGACCGCCACCACCGGCGCGGCGACGAATACGCCGACGCCAACCGAGACCGTCGTCAACGGCGCTCTGGGCATCGAGGCCGGCGCTGGTCCCGGCGCGGCCGGCGGAGTGCAGGGCGGCGCTGACCTGGCCGTCGCGCCGGTGGAGCAGCCGGGCGAGGGCGTCCAGGGCGCTGCTGGCCTCCAGGAGCAAGTCCTCGGCGCCAGCCGTGAGGGCGTCCTCGGCGCGGCCCGCGCAACCGGCCTGCCCAGCGCCGGCGATGGAGGCGAGCCCGGCGGCGTCGACTGTCTGCTGGTCGCGGGCGTAGCGCTTGTCCTGATGGGCGGAGCCCTCGCGGCCTCGCGCTTCACCGCCCGCGGCTAACGCCGCCACAACCGAATAGAGCCTCCCCGGCCCGCCTCCGATCTGGAGACGGGCCGGTTTCTTCAAGCGGCCGGCCGTAGTTCAGGGCCATCGCCGGCAGGCTGCTTCCTATTGCGCCCGCATTCCCGTGCGGGGGATGCGCCGGCTTCGTGATGAATGCTCCAGATATTCCCCGCCTGGCTAGGCGGGTCTGTCAGCCGTGATAGGCAAGAGTGAGATCAGGAAAGCCAAGGAGGAAATCTTGACGAAGAACCGGTTTGTCTCGTTTGCGGGCCTGGCCGCACTCTTGGCCGGGCTGGCGATGCTTGCCTACTACGCCGCTTCGCCGGCAGCACCGGCCCTGGGTAGTGACCATGGTGCTTGCTCCAGCGCCGAGCACCTTAGCGTCGAGGGCAGCAGCGACTCCATCAGCTTCAGCGCGCCGGCCGGCACGGTTATCGCCGGCGTCTGCATCAAGTCCGGCGAGAACATGTTCGGTGGGGGACACAGTCCCCTGATCTCTGGCGACTACAACGACGGCTGCTACGTCGTCGACTTCAACGCGGGCATGACCTCCGTAACCGTGACGCGCGTCGGTAGTGGACCGAACTGCCAGGGGTTGAGCCACATCGACGTTGACGCCAGCGTCGCCACCTCGCCTACGGCGACGTCTACGCCTCCCGGGCAGGGCATAACGACACCGACTGCCACGGCCGTGCCGCCGACGGCGACTCAGACCACCGTCCCGCCGACGGCGACACCCACGGCCCCGGGGCAGGAGCCGACCGCCACGGCCACGAGCGTCCCGCCGACGGCGGCAGGCACAACTGCGCCAACGGTTACTCTCACCCCGGTTACAGGCGGCGTCATCGTCCAGCCGACCAGCACGCCGGTGACCGGCGCCGGCGGTCTGCAGGGCGGGGGCGGCGAGCTTCAGCAGGAGGTACAGGGCGTGACTCAGGCCCCGCAGGAAGGCGTCACAGGAGTTCAGGGTGTCGCCGGCGCTACCCGCCTCCCGGGCACGGGCTCCGGCGGCTCCAGCGAGCCGGGCAGCGGTGTCCTCGTTGCCGGCCTCGCACTCGTGCTGCTTGGCGGCGCCCTCGCCTCGTCTCGCCTCATCATCCGGGACTAGACCGGCCTACTCCGGCGCCGGTGTCATTCAGGCCCGCCCCTCCCGTGAGGAGGGGCGGGCCGCAGATCTCGCGCTGGGATGGAGCGTTCAGACTGGCGGGCGTCTCGTCGACCAGGAAGTGGCCTGCTCGTAGGCGTGCGCGACGCGGAGCATGGTTGCCTCGTCGAAGGGCTTCGCCAGCACCTGCAGGCCGACAGGGAGGGGCTTACCATCGATCTCAACGAAGCCTGCAGGGACCGACATTCCCGGCAGGCCAGCGATGTTGACGGGCAGCGTGAAGATGTCGCTCAGGTACATCGCGAAGGGGTCGTCCACCTTCTCACCGATCTTGAAGGCCGGGGTCGGAGAGACGGGGGTGAGGAGGACATCGTACCTCGCGAAGGCGGCGTCGAACTCGCGCCGGATGAGGGTCCGGACCTTCTGCGCCTTCAGGTAGTAGGCATCGTAGTAGCCCGCGGAGAGGGCGTACGTGCCGAGCATGATGCGGCGTTTCACCTCATCCCCGAAGCCGTACTGGCGCGTGCGCTCCATGTTTTCCCACATGGAGGCCCCGCCCTGGTAGGAGTACCCGTACTTGACGCCGTCGTAGCGGGCGAGGTTAGCGGAAGCCTCGCTCGGGGCGATGACGTAGTAGACCGCCAGGGCCGCGTCAGTGCTGGGCAGCGAGACCTCGAAGTCGACCTCAGCGCCCAGGCGTTCGACCTCGTCGATGGCGGCGAGGAAGGCCTTGCGGACGCCAGCGTCGAGGTTGTCCGGCAGGTACTCCTTCGGGACGCCGACGCGCAGTCCCTTGAGGTCGCCTGTCAGAGACCTCGTGAAGTCCGGGACATCGAGGGGCGCTGAGGTCGAGTCGCGACGATCGTGTCCGCAGATGGCATTCAGCACCAGTGCGGCGTCGCGGACGGTGCGAGTGAAGGGACCGATCTGGTCGAGCGAGCTGGCGAAGGCCACGAGGCCGTAGCGGCTTACGCGCCCGTAGGTGGGCTTGACGCCAACCACGCCGCAGAGAGCGGCGGGCTGACGGATGGAGCCGCCCGTGTCGGAGCCAAGGGCGAAGAGGCACTCGCCCGCAGCGGTCGCCGCGGCCGAGCCGCCGGAGGAGCCGCCCGGGACGCGCTCGAGGTCCCAAGGATTGTGGGTCGGGAAGAAGGCCGAGTTTTCCGTAGATGAGCCCATGGCGAACTCGTCCATGTTCGACTTCCCGACCATCACGGCGCCCGCGGCCTTGAGGCGCTCGATGACGGAGGCGTCGTAGGGCGGCACGAAGTTCTCGAGCATGCGCGAAGAGCACGTCGTGCGCACGCCGTTGGTCACGATCACATCCTTGACGCAGACCGGCACGCCGGTCAGTGCGTCCGCCTGGCCGCGAGCTATCCGCTCGTCGGCGGCGCGCGCCTGGTCGAGGGCGAGGTCGGAAGTCACCGTGACGTAAGCCCGGATGCTAGGGTCCACTGCCTCTATGCGTTCGAGCACGGCGCGCGTCAGTTCGGCTGAGCTGATCTCCCGCCGGTCGAGAAGGTCGCGGGCTTCGCTGATTGTCAGGTAGTGAAGTTCGCTCACGCGGTCACTCTTCGAGCACGGCACGCACCCGGAGGTAGCCGTCCTGTTCCGACGGGGCGTTGGCGAGCACCAGGCGCCGGTCCAACGAGGGCTCCGGCTCGTCCTCGGCCACGACACCTTCGAGGGGCAGCGTGTGCATGGTCGGAGGGACGTCGTCGGTCGGGATAAGCTTCAGGACCTCGAAGTGGTCGAGGATATCCGAGAGCTGGTGCTGGAACTTCGCGACATCGTCCTCCGTAAGGCCCACGCGGGCCAGCTTCGCGACGTGGAGCACCTCTTCGCGGCTGAGGGGCACTGCTGCCTCCTTTCGACACTCTCCCTACAGGAAGCATAGGGCGCGGCTGCTGCAGGGTCTAACCCGGTGGCATCGCCCGCGGGCGGCTGATACGATGGCTTGCGGCGGGTGAGGAGGTGGCTTGAGGGACACCCTTCGCGGCGGGCAGGACGGTGCCGGCGGCCAGGCAGGCACGGAGCCGTGCCCGGCTGAGCCCCCGGCAGGCCTCGACCAGGTCTCATTAGGGCAACCCAGTTATGTGTGGCGCTTCGGCCAGGAGCGGCGGCTGGAGATGATCCGCCGCCATCTGCCTCTGGAGGGCGCCCGCGTCCTCGATATCGGGTGTGGCCTGGGGGCATACGTCCGCCGGTTCACGGACTTCACGGACCGAGCCTACGGCATCGACATTGACCTTGCCCGCCTCAAGCGTGGCTCGGAGGCGGGCGTGCGCGGCCTCGCCCTCGCTGTGAGCGAGTCGCTCCCCTTCGCGGACGGCGTCTTCGACGGCGTCCTGCTCAATGAGGTGATCGAGCACGTCCGCGATGACCGGGAGACGTTGCGGGAGTCGCTGCGCGTAACCAGGGAAGGCGGCAAGGTGGTGATCTTCGCGCCCAACCGCTTCTATCCCTTCGAGACGCATGGCATCTACGTGGGCAAGAAGTATGTCTTCGGTAACATCCCTCTTGTGAACTACCTGCCGGACACCCTGCGCCGCCGCGTAGTCCCGCACGCGCGGGCGTACACGCGCGCGGGACTCGAGGCCCTGACGCGCGGCTTGCCCGCGCGCTGGGCGGAGTGGACCGTGGTCTACCCCGGCTTCGACAACATCATGGCCCGGAACAAGGCCCTCGGTTCAATCGCCCGCGGCACAACCTATCGCCTGGAGAGCACCTGGCTGCGCTGGTTCGGCCTGTCGCACTTCCTGGTGCTGGAGAAGCTAGCGGCGGTCCCCGCTTAGACCATGGCAACGCAAGGTCGCAACGGCAGGAACGGTAATGGTGCGCGCGCCGCGCGTCGCAGGGCGAGGCGGAGCGTCCACGGGCGAGCTTCCAAGGGCCTGAACCGGTGGCTCGGCGCCTTGCTCATGGTCGGCATCCTCGGCTTCATCGCCGGCCTGATCGCGATAGTAGCGGCCTACGCCTACTACCAGGACATCGCGGACGCCCTCGTAGCCCCGGACGAGTTGGCGATCAACCAGCCTTCTTTTGGCGCCAAGATCCTGGACCGGAACGGCAAGCTGCTCTACGAGTACGTGGACGACCGCTCCGGACTGAGGCGCCCCATCAAGCTCGCCGACATCTCGGATGCATTCCTGGCCGCGACCATCGCGACCGAGGACGACAGCTTCTTCACGAACCCGGGCATCAACATCCGCGGCCTCGCGCGCGCAGCATGGGAGAACAGCCCCTTCTCCGGCACGGCGAACCTCTTCTCCGGGTCGGGCGGGAGCTCGATCACGCAGCAGCTCGTGAAGAACGTATACATCGGCCAGGAGACGGTCTCGCAGGCCACCCGCGCCGACCGCGAAATCTCCGACCTCAAGACCGAGATCACGCGCATCCAGACACAGACCGGCGTCGTCCGCCCCTTTGACAACGCCGCGGAGACGGAGGCGCTGCTCGCGGACCTGCAGTTGAGGCAGCGTGAGCGGCCTACGCCGGCGCTGGCTACCCACCTCGACCTGGTCAGCCGATTGCTCGCGAAGCAGAAGGAGCGCGACCGCCTGGAGAAGGAGATCCTCGAGCAGCGCCAGACGCGCTCGGTCGAACGCAAGCTCAAGGAGATCGTCTACGCGATCGAGCTGACGAACCGCTATTCGAAGGAGCAGATCCTCGAGTGGTACGTCAATCAGATCAGCTACGGCGGCGTGTACAACGGCGTGCAGGCGGCGAGCCTCGGTTACTTCGGCAAGCCGGCCAGCGAGTTGACGCTCTCGGAGGCGGCGTTGCTCGCCGGTATCCCCCAGTCTCCCGCGGCCTACGACCCCGTCAACAACCCGGAGGGCGCGCGCCGCCGCCGCGACCAGATACTGGACCTGATGCACCGCCAGGGCCGGATCCGCATAGGCCACGACAAGTACTTCGAGCTGACGGAGGAGCAGCTCATCGCCGCGAAGGCGGAGCCAGTCGAGATCGCAGTCAAGCGTTTTCCCATCGAGGCGCCGCACTTCGTGCTCCAGTACGTGCAGCCACAACTGGAGAGGCTCTTCGGCCGCGACGCCCTGTTCCGCGATGGCCTCATCGTCACGACCACCCTGGACCTCGACCTGCAGCACGAGGCCAACAACATCCTCGAGCGCTGGATTCTCGAGTTCGAGCGGACATCGGGCACCCACAATGGCGCCACCATGGTCCTCGATCCCAGGACGGGCGAGGTCCTGGCGATGGTCGGCAGCCGGGACTACTTCCGCGAGGATATCCAGGGCAAGAACAACAACGTTACTGCCTGCAACTCTCCCGGCTCATCGTTCAAGCCGTTCGCCTACCTCACGACGTTCCTCGAGCTAGGCTGGGGTCCGGGCACGCTAATCCTCGACACGCCGGTGACTTACAAGCAGGTGGACGGGACCGAGTTCGTGCCCACAAACCCTGGAAAGAACTTCCAGGGGCCGATCACCATTCGCAACGCGCTCGGAAACTCCCTGAACATCCCGGCCAACAAGGCGGCTGCTGCCGTTGGCCCGGAGAAGATCGTCACCCAGGCGCGAAAGATGGGCTTCGTAAAGTCGTTCCGGAGCAGACAGAACGACGGCTGCTCTGCCGGGACTTACGGGCCCGCGATCGCTACGGGAGGCGTCGACATCACACTGGAAGAGATGGTCTTCGGCTACTCCGTCTTCGCGAACGGCGGAATGATGCGCGGGATGACGCCGTTCCCTCCGGGCCACGGCGCCGGCGAGCGCAAGCTCGACCCCATCGCCATCCTGAAGGTCGAAGACGCGCAGAAGCGCGTCCGATTCGACGTATCGCAGCGCCGCGGCGAAGAGCGCGTGGTCAAGCCGGAGTTCACCTACCTGATCTCGAACATCCTCTCTGACCCCTCGGCTCAGTGCATAACCTTCGGGTGCGGCGGCATCACGGTGCCGGGCCGCCAGGTGGCTGTGAAAACAGGGACCAGCGAGCCCTTCGACCCCAAGGGGCCCTTCGCCGGCATGATCGGCGAGACCTGGACTTTCGGCTACACGCCGGACATCGTGGTCGGCGTGTGGGCCGGCAACTCGGACAACACCCCGATCCGGCCGAACATTTTCAGCACCTCGATAGCATTCCGGGCGATGCGCGACACCCTGCAGGCCTGGTACGCCGGCCGGCCGAGTACGCCCTTCGAGCGCCCGGAGGGTGTGGTCGAGGAGACCGTGTGCGTGCCATCCGGCAAGAGGCCGACCCCCCTCTGCGGACGGACGACGCGGGACATCTTCGCCAAGGACAGCCTACCGAAAGAGGACGACACCTGGTGGCAGCGCGTGAGGATCGACGGCCGTACTGGCCTTCTCGCGACGCCTTCGACGCCGCCGCAGTTCGTCCAGGAGCAGGTGATGCTCGCGATCCCCCGCGAGCTAATGCAGACCGAAGAGGACCGGAAGCAATGGCAGGAGTGGGCAGACACACTGGGTATCCCGCTCGCGCCGACTGATTTCAGCCCGGCGTCTGCGGGCGGCGGGACGACGCCCGACCTGCCGGCGGCGATCTTCTCACCCGTGCCGGGCCAGACTGTGACGGGCCAGGTTACGATCACGGGGCGCGCCTCCACCACCAACTTCCTCGCCTATACGCTCGAGTACGGCGCCGGAGTGACGCCCACAGGCTGGCAACAGATCACGCAGAGCACGAACCAGGTGGCTTCCGGGCCGCTCGGCACCTGGAACACGCAGGGCCTTGCGCCCGGCATCTATACCCTGCGCCTGGTCGTGGTCGACCGTAGCGGCCGCCAGGTGGTGGCGTCAGTTACCGTGAGCGTCGGCGCGCCAACTCCGACGCCTGTCGCGACGAGCCCAGCGCCGCGGCCGTAAGGAGGCTCACGGCGCTTCCGCCAGGCTGGAGGCGCCCGCGAGCGCGGCCAGGGCGCGGTCCAGGTCCGTCACGCTCTCGATGTCTCCGGCCACCCTGAGGAAGGCCGCGAGCGAGGGGCTGAGGCGGCGCAACTGGTCCACCTTGGGGCCGATGGGGTTCGTCGCCCCCGGGCTGCCAGCCTCCCCCGCGTAAAGGTTGATGAAGGCGAAATAGGCCTGGTTAATGCGGCGGATGTAATGGCCGTTCGCCGCCAGGTACTGACGGCGCTCTTCCATCAGCGCCTCGGCCTCGTCGATCCTGCCGGCCGCGAGCAGCGTATCGACCTCGCCCCGCAGCTTGACGAGCTCGGCGCGCAGGTCGACCGATGAGCCACCTCGCCGCGGTGTCACTTCGCCCGTGCCGTTCGCCGGCGCTTCCGTCAGCGGCCAGCGGCGGACAACGGCCTCGGCCACCTCGCGACCGACGAGGTCCGCCACTGTCTCGTTGATCGCGCGCAGATCGTTGCTGTGGTAGTAGCGGATGCCCAGAGGGCGGAAAACGAGGTAGTTGTGCACCCACTCGTGCGCCGCGACCTCGACCGCCTGGCGATAGCTCGAAGTGTAAGCGACCACAGTCGGGTATGCGCCGACGCCAGACACGGGGAAGGACAGCGCGGAGACGCCCCCTCGTCCTTCCCTCTCCTTTTCGATGCGCTCGACCTCGTCGATGTCGAGGCCGGCGCGGAGCAGTTGGCTGTCTATAAGCTCGATGCGGTCGCGTGGTGAAACGGCGAGCGTCCTCGGGGGCGAGGTGAACTCCATGTCGACGGGCGGCCAAACCGTGTCGGGCAGGACCCAGAGGCCGCGCCTGATGCCCTCTTGCTTCAGGACCTCCGTGATCCGCCGCTCGATCGCCGCCTCCGCCTGGTTCTCGAGGCGATTGCGCTCGCGCAGGGCCTCTGCAGCGGCAGCGCCGGCCTCACGGCCTGGCCTCTCAGCCCTCTCCACGGCCGTCAGGAACGAGCGCAGGGCCTCGTCCTCCTCGGCCACGGTGGGCCGGCCGCGAAAGATCGCGCCGAACTCGTAGAGCCACTTGTTGGGGAAGTTCCGCACCTCCCAGGCTGGGACGTCGAACTCGTTCGGGCCGGGCCTGAGGCTGAACGCGTCCTCGACCGCCGCGGCGGCGCCGACGGCGCCGGCTATGATCGCAAGCAAGGTCACCACGCTAGCTGCCCGGCCGCGTCTGGCGGTCCGGGCGGCACCGCTGTCGTCAGCCATGACTCCACCGTACAGGCCTGGCCCAGGCGGGCGAAAGGCCCCTGTATAATCGGAACCACGATGGCCGGACAAGTGGCCGAATCCGCCCTTCCCCGGAAGGGCCGCCGCGACGCAGCCGGCGCATCCCCCGCGGACTCCGGGCAAGGAGTGCTCGGCGCCCGCTCCCTCGCCTACCTCATAGACTCCGTCCTCCTCGCGATCATTTCGGTCGCCTTCGTGGCCGCGGGAGCGCTGTTCATGCTCATCGAGAGCGACTGGGGACGGATCGATACGCCGGACTCGGCGCGCTGGGGCTTCGTCTACGCGTCGCTGCTTACGGTGCCGGCCTGGGCCTCGTTCAACCTGCTCCTCCTCGCGCGCCGTGGCCAGACGGCAGGCCAGTACATCATCGGCGTGCGGGTAGCGCGCGAGGACGGCGGCGAGGCGGGACTGCCCAGGCTCTTGCTGTATCTGCTGGCGCTCAACCCGCTGGTGTTCCACCCCTGGCTGGCGGTCTTCTGGGCGCTCCTGGCCTTCGTCGCCTTGAGCATTACCGAGAACAACGTGCTCGTCCTCGGCAGCCTGGCGGTAGCGGTCCTCTGCCTTGCCGCGCCGGTGGTAGCGCTCCTGGCTGCGACGCCAGGAGGCGGGCGCCGGGCCCTCCACGACCGGGTGGCCGGCACGAAGGTGGTGCGGGTCGAGTGAGGCGCCGCAGAGCACTGGGAGCGCTCTTCGCCTTTTGCCTGGTGGTTACGATCTTCTTTCTCACGCTCGCCCAGGCGAGCGGGGCACGCGCCGGTCCCGTGCTCCTCGGCCGCCTGGCCAGCGCCATGGTAGAGCTGGATCGGTGGGCGCCGCGCCACAGCGACGACCTGGCGGAAGCGGCCCGCGACCGCACCAGGCCTCAGGTCGCGGTCGAGGGGTTACCACTGCGGCTTTCCATCCCGACCTCGGTCGCCGCCTCCGGCGACCCTGAGGCGATCCGGGACGCCATCATGTCCGCCGCCGGCCAGAGTCTGTGGCGCGACGGCCGGGCCGCCTTTGTCGACGATGAGGGCGTCGTCGCGGGCGACATCTCCATCACGAGTCCCGTCCGCTGGACGATCACCACTTTGAAGCAAGACCGGAACGACTTCTGGCTAGTGGCGACGGCCGCCGCCGGCGTCGCCAGTCTGGCTATCGGCCTCCTCACCCTGTTTGCCGCGCCCGGTGGCTTTGCCGTGGTAGCGCGCGGCGCTCTGGGCGCAGGCGTGCTGTGCGTGCTGGCCTTCGGCGCGATCTGGGCGCTCATGCAGGCCCTCGCCGGCGCGGCGATGGCGCCCGCAGACATCGAGCTGGCGCGCATCGGGAGGGACTGGGCCTGGATGGGCCTTCGCGCCGGATTCGCGACAGGCCTCGTCGGCCTCGCCGGCCAGGTCGCGGTCTGGACGGCCCAGCGGGAGCGGCGATATGAGCGCTGGCCGCGTGCTGCCGACGAGCCTGCCTGAGGAGCCCGCGCCTTGGTGGCCGGAGCGCCTCGTGCGGCCGCACTCCTGCTAGGCCTCGCGCAGGCGTCCCATCCCTTTCCGGTCGCGATTGTCCTGGCGCTCACGGCTCTTGTGGGCATCGCGTCCGGCCCGGCCGACGCCTACCGCCTCGCGCTGGCCACGCTCGCCATGCTTCTCTCGCAGCTCGCCATCGGCTGGAGCAACGATTACCTCGACCGTGAGTACGACCGTGCCCACCGGCCGGAGAAGCCCGTGCCGGCGGGGCTGGTGCCCGCCCGGGTGCTGCCGCCGCTCACGGCCGCGGCGCTCGCATCGGCTGTGGCCGTGGGCGCGGCGCTGGGCCCTGATGTCCTGGGCCTCTTGCTGGCCGGGACTGCGTGCGGACTTGGCTACAACCTCGCCCTCAAGCGCACGCCATTCAGCTGGGCGGCTTACGTCCTCGCCTTTGCGCTGCTGCCGGCCTACGTATGGGCCGCGCTGGACCAGTTCCGCGGCGAACTCTGGTGGCTGTACGTCGTCGGGGCTCCGCTCGCCCTGGCAGCGCACATCGCCAACACGCTGCCGGACCTCGCGGAGGACGCCTCTTCCGGCCAGGGCGGCCTGGTTGCGCGGCTGGGGCGGCGCAGGGCCATAGCCCTCCTGTTCGGCTGTCTGGCACTACCGCCGGCCTCGACTGCCCTCACGGCCCTCTGGCTGGAGTACGCCTGGCGAATACTTCTACCAGCGCTGGCCGGATATGCCGTTTTCGTGTCGGCCGCCGCGACGGCCTACAGGAGCGTGGCCCGGCGGAACGCGTCGCTCGCATTCCGGCTCATCGGCGTAGCCGCGGTCTTGCTCGCCTCGGCGTGGCTGGCGGCGGTCTAGAACTCGTCCAGGCAGAACGGCGGTGTGCGCATGGCAAGGAGGATGTCCGCCACGGCCAAGGCGCGCGGGTGGTGGGCTTCGATCCGCCCTGCGCGCGCCAGGTTGGTTGCGCTGCGGTAGCCGTTGTAGAGCTGCGCCAGGCCGCGGGCGTCAACCGTGAGCATCGGTTCCTCGCTACAGCGCTCGACGGCGAAGTGCGCGCCGGCGGAGACGATCTCCCAGACCCCATCGTTCCAGGGGCATGCCTCGTCCACGACCCTGACCACGACGCGGCCGTCCGCGTAGGCGGGTCTTTGGCTGAACGCCTCCGCCAGGTCGACGAGGCGCACAAAGAGGCCGTAATGGCGCTCGCCTTTGATTTGTTCCGGGTTCGCGACCGCTTCCAGGACCGGCTCGTCGGCGCCGACCCACCAGGTCACGGTCTTGACGAGGTCGAAGCTCAGCAGGAGCTCCAGCAGCGCGCGGTAGGCCGGCGCCGTATTGGCGATGAGCTCCCCGACTTCCAGGACGCGGTCGTCACCGGAGCCTGTTGTGCGGAGGAGGGCATGGCCCTCCACGCGACCATCCGGACCGCGATAGATGAAGGTCTCGCGGCCCGGGAAGAGGAAGATCATGCGCCAACGCCACTCGTCTCGAAGGAGGACGCTGTTCCGGCGTGCCGCCCACTCCCTGTAGCTCCCTTCGACGAACCTCCAGTCGTCGGCGCCCAGTCGCTCGACTCGCCCCGGCGGCTTCGGGCCCTGGGGCAACTCGATGTGCTTGGGGTTGAAGCGCAGGTTGATGCTATCGGTGCAGATCTCCCAGCCGTAGCGCCGATAGAGCGCGGGGTGGGGCGTCCACAAGCCGCTCAGGACATCGCCGATCTCACGCGAGCGGCGCAGCGTCTCACGGAGCAACGCGGCGATCAGGCCCCGACGCCTGGCCTCGGGCATCGAGGCCACGCTGGAGACGCCGCCCATGCGCAGCCGCGCGCCCTCGAGGCCGAGGGCCATAGGGGCGGAGATCACGAAGGCCTGGAGGACGCCGTCCTCGAAGGCGCCGAGCGTCCACTCCGGCTTCATCATCGCGATGTAGCGGGCGGAGTCGTCGTGCGGACTCATGAACGCGGTCCGCTCGACAGCGGTCCAGCGCTCGACGTCATCCTCGGTCAGCACGCGGATATCGGTGGGCATGTCAGGTGGGACTCACGGGCCAGCAGTCTTCAGCGCTTGGGCGCGGCCGAACGGCGCCCGCACAGTGTCGCACATCCCGGGGGGCGGAGGACGGCGCAGCTTCCCGGCGAGCCGGCGCGACCGGCCTAGCGGCTGCCGCGCAGGCGGGGGTCGAGCACGTCGCGCAGGGCGTCGCCCAGGAGGCGGAAGCCGAAGATGGTCATCGCCAGCATCAGCGCGGGGAAGATCGCCAGCCATGGAGCAACGCGCAGCAACTCACGAGATGCGTTCAGCATCGTCCCCCAGGTCGGGAAGTTCGGGTTCAGGCCAACGCCGATGATCGCCAGTCCGGCCTCTGCCTGGATGGCGCCGGAGATGCCGCCCGTGGCGCCGACGATAATGAGGTAGAAGACGTTTGGGAGTATGTAGTGGCGCAGGATACGCTTATCAGTCGCGCCGATGGCCTTCGCCGCCTCGATGTACGGCATCCCGCGTAAGCCAATGATTACGGAACGCAGAACGCGGGACGTGTTTATGCCGTTGAGTATCCCCAGCGTAAGAACGAACGTGAGAGGACTTGCGCCGTATATCGCCATGAGCGATATGAGGATGATCAAATCAGGCAGGACGCCGAAGATCTCGATGAAGCGCTGCAGGATCAGGTCCACCGACGTTACGTAGTAGCCGCTGATCATTGTCAGGAACGTCGAGAGAGTCGTGCTCAGAGCAAAGACCCCGACGCCGATGGTCACGGAAACGCCGGCCCCGTAGAGGAGGCGGCTGAAAACGTCCCGGCCGAATTCGTCCGTGCCAAACCAGTGCTCGGAAGAAGGGCCCTTGAGGCGGTCCTGGCCCAGCTTGTACTCGTTGTAGTGGTAGGGCGCGATGCTGGGCATGTCGCGGTTGACGATGGCGCTGAGGCCGCCCCCTGTGACCGCCATGACCAGGAGCAGGAGCACGAGAAAGCCCCCGAAGGCGCCTAACGGCTTGCGGCGCGTGAAGCGATAGAGGTTCGTTGGGATGCGGATGTGAAGTGGCGGCTTTTGCTCGAAGCCGGTGAAAGCTTCATCCCGCCCGAGTGACAGCGCGCTCTGGTCGATAGACATCCGAACCCCCCGATTATCGTCCGCGGCGCCGGCCGCCACCCGAAGCGTAGGAGACGCGCGGGTCAAGCCAGGCGTAGGAAAGGTCCACCAGCAGCTGAGACGAGAGCGTAATCACGGCGAAGAACATCGTCGTCGTCATGACTACCGGGTAGTCAAGGTTTACAGACGCGGCGGTGAGGTAGCGGCCCATTCCCGGAAGGCTGAACAGGTTCTCGATAATCACGCTGCTGGTGAGGAGGCCAGGGATCGCACCGCCGATGATGGTGACGAAGGGCAGCGCGACGTTCTTCATCGCGTGGCGCGCGAGCACTGTGTTCTCAGGAAGGCCCTTGGCGCGCGCGGTCCGGATGTAGTCCTGGCGCAGCACCTCGAGCAGGAACGTCCGCGTGAACCTGATTAGGTTGCCCACGGCTCCTACGGCGATGATCAGCGTCGGCAAGAGCATGATCTTTACGTGCCGCACCGGGTCGTCCCACACGTTGCTGAAGCTCGTTGGCGGAGCCCACTGGAAGTACACGGCGAGGTAGGTCAGGACGAGGATGCCGACCACGAAGCCGGGGATTGAGTCCAGCAGGTAGGCGCCTCCCCGGAGGATGTAATCGGGCCCCTTGTCCTGAAACACCGCGCTCAAGACCCCCAAGGGGAACGAGATGGCCCAGGTGAAGAACAGGCCAATAATGCTGAGCTCGAAACTCACCGGGATCCGGAAGGTCAACTCCTCGCTGATGGCGCGCCTGGTGTGGATCGACTTGCCGAGGTCCCCCGTGAGCACGCCGGTGAGCCAATCCATGTACTGACTAAGGAGCGACCCCGTGAGCCCTAGCTCCTCGCGGAATTTCTGGACCGCCTCAGGGTTGTCGATCCGCGCCTCGCCAAGCTCACGCTCTACGGCATCCTGTGGGGGCAACACCCGGATGACGATGAAAAGCGCGATGGACATTGCCAGCAGGGTGGGTATCAGGAGTATCACCCGCCGCAAGGCGTACTGAGTCACGCCTGCCTCCTCCAAGGCTGCGCCGCCAGACGGGATCTGGCGGCGCCGAGTGGTCCTGGCTTTAGTTCACGCATACTCGGGCTTGTTCTTGTCGTCGATCCACTCCCTGTAGGCAGGCGAGGAGGTGTTCCTGTACCAGGGCTGCTGGAATCCGAAGCCTCCGGAGACCCCATCGCCCGGGAAGGTGTAGAAGAGCTTGGCCATGTGCTTCTGGATGTCGTGGATGATCGCCGTACGCTTCTCTTCGTCACGCTCCACGCGCTGCTTCTCGATCATCGCGTCCAGGGCGGGGTCGCTGCGCCACTTATACCGCTGACCCCTCGTGTGATACCAGTTGAACAGCTCCTGGTCGATCTCCGCGTAGGTGAACTCGGGGTGCTGGATTGAAATGCCCTTGAAGTCCCTCTGCTGGTAGATCTTGGGCAGGTACTCGGCGTAGGGAGGACGGTTCAGCTTCACCCGCACGTTCAGGTTCAGCGCCCACTGGTCGATGGTGATCTGGACCACCTGCGGGTAGACAGTCGTGCCGTACTCGGTGCCGCCGTTCATGTAGCCGTCGATCTCGAAGCCGTTCGGGAAGCCTGCCGCGCTCAACAGCTTCTTGGCCTCAGCCACGTTGAAGAGGAAGTTCTTCGAGAGGTCGCCGAGCTTGTTCTCCTCCGGGTTGAGCCAGTATGGATAGCCGACACCGCCGGCCTTTACGTGTGTCGGCATCCGGCTCTCGACAGGGATGCCGGCGGCCGCGAAGTCGCTCAGGCTGCCGATGACCTCCCTCATGCCCTTCCAGTCGACCCCCATGCGCAGGGCGATGCGCACGCGCTCGTCGTTCCAGGGCGAGGTCTCGAACTCCCGGTGGCCGAAGAAGTTGATCCTGTAACTCCCCGCCGGGTCACCCTTGAGCATGCGCGCCTTCGGATAGTCCTTCCGCAGCTGCAGCACGTCGGTCTGCGGTGGCGTGTACGCGATGCTGTTTCCCGTGACGAACTGGGCCCGCTGGTTCGCCTGTTCGGGAATGATTGGGACTGACCACTTCTCAATGAACGGCTTGCCGCGCCAGTAGTCGACATGACGCACATACTCCCGGCCAATCGACGGTTGGACGCTGGTCAGCACGCGGTAGTTCGTCCCGATTGTCTGGGTGTCGAAGCGCCTCTCGTCCTGCATGATCTCCTTGGGGACGATGTAGAAGCTCGAACTCCCGACCGTGAGCAGGCGGAGGAACGCGACGTTTGGCGTCTTCATCTTGAAGACGAACGTGCGCGTGTCAGGCGTCTGGACCGAGTCGATCGAGTCCTTCAGCGTCGCCCCAAGGAGCGGCGACGCGAGGGCGCGCTCGTACGACACCTTCCAGTCGTCGATGTCCATCACGCGGCCGTTCACGGGCGCGATCGGGTGGAACTTCACGTTTGGCCGCATCTTCAGGGTGAACTGCGACGCGTCCGCCGCCACCTCGTAGCTCTCGGCGAGAGCGCCGATTATCTTCCGGCCCTCAGGCGAAGCCGGGTCGATCCCGGGGCCGGAGTTGCCGTACAGCAACGGCTCGTAAGCGACGCCGGCGACGGCGAGGGTCGTGAAGCTATTGCTACGAGTCGGGTCCAGACCTCCCTGGATGTCATTACTGGACGGGCCAACGTGGGTCCCGCCTTCTCGAGCATTCTTGGTCTCATCCGGGAGCTGCCAGTTATACAGGATGGCATTAGGGTCGACCTTGGTGGTCCCGGCGCCGCCGTCCCCTCCCCCGCCACAGCCGACGACGCTCAGGGCAGCGGCTCCTGCGCCCACGGCTGCGGCCGCGCCGAGCGCCCTTCGGCGGCTGATGCGCGATTTCGTTATCCGCTCCCAATAACTAATCCCAGCCATCAGTCTTTCCTTTCGCCTCCCCGGACAACCTATAGATGAATCCTTGAGAAGTCGCAAACGACTACTATCCGGATCGCCGCCAGCGTAGATACGCCGGTTACGAGTGTCAAGGCCTTTATGGTGCCCTTCATCGCCTCTGCCGCCAGCGAATGGCATACTTGCGCCTGCACTAGATTTACGGAGGAAGCAGCCCATGGAGATCGGTGTCGGGCTGGACGCGAGCCTTAGGCTGTCGTTCGAGGAGCAAGAGCAGCTTTCGCGCGAGGCCGCGCGTATGGGGTATACGAGCATCTGGACGCCGGAGGGCGCCGCAGAAGACTCGTTCCTACTCTGCGCCCTACGCTGGAAGGCGTCCGCTGAGGTAGTGCCGGGAGGCCTCACGACCGGCATCGCCGTCTCGCCCGTCGGCCTGCGCACGCCGATGGGGTTCGCCATGAGCGCAGGCACCATCAGCAAGCTCAGTGGCGGCAGGTTCATACTCGGCATCGGGACGGGCACCGCCTACACGCCCCAGTACCGGCACTCGTTCGGCATTCGCCAGACCTCCAGCCTGCAGCTCATGCGCGACTACGTGACGGCGATCCGCGCGCTTACACGCGGCGAGAGCGTCACCTGCGAGACGAAGTCCTTCACATACCGCGGCGTGCGGCTGGGGATCGAGCCACCGCCGGCTACTCCCGTCTACCTGGGTGCCCTCGGGCCGGAGATGCTGCGCCTGGCGGGCGAAGTGGCGGACGGGGCCTCGCTGAACTGGTGCTCTGTCGAGCAGATCCCCTGGAGCCGGGAGCGGATCGCGGAGGGCGCCGCCCGCGCCGGGCGCGACCCCGCCGAAGTGAAGGTAGCGGAGTACATACGCATCTGCGTCGACGATGACGTACAGACCGCGCGGCGGGCCTACACTCGCGCCGTCATGGGCTACGCCATGGGTCGTGGCACGGACTCGCGTGGCCGCCCGCAGGGTTATCGCGCCCACTTCGAGCGCATGGGCTTCGCCGAGCAGCTGGCGGCCATGGACCGCCTGCGCGAGAAGGGCGCGCCGCCGAACGAGATGGTCGACGCCTTCCCGGAGGAGGTCCTGCGGGCCGTGGGCTATTACGGCCCAGCGGCCGGTGCCGCGAAGGCGTTCCGGGCCCTGGCCGAGGGCCTGGACTGCGCCATCGTGCGCGTGGTTGCCGCCCGCCCAGGCATCGACTCCGTCCGGGCTGTGATGGAGGCCTGCGCGCCCGCCAAAGTCCTGGCTTAGCCTTCGGCTCTGGGCTTCTCGGCTAGCGGGCGCCTGTGGCCACCTGGAGAGCGCCTAGATCTGGCTGTAGCCGCTCCCGGGGCGCTCCGGGTGCACACCGGTCCCCTTGGCCTCCTCCTTCGGCATCCAGCCAAACTCGGACAGTATCTGCTGGCTGTAGGTCACCCGCCCCGTGACCTTTTCCAGCGGCTCCGAGGCGAGGAGCAAAGCCGCCCTGGCCATCAGAATCGGCGGCTCACCGCGCGGGTCGTCCATGCCGGACACGAGCTTGTGGAAGACGGTGCCGGGCGTGGGGACGACCTGTGAGGGCGAGACGCAGGTGACGGAAATCCCGTAGGAGTAGACCTCCTGCGCCAGGCCCTGGGTGAAGCGCTCCAGCGCGGCCTTCTCGGCGCCGTAACAGGTGCCGCCGCTCTCCGGGTTGGCGCGCCCTTCGTAAGGCCCGCGGCCCGGCCCGATCGCCGCCCCTGAGGAAATGTTGACGATGCTCCCGCTGCGCCGCGGGATCATGTCCTCCAGCACCAGCTTGCTCAGGATGAACGGGGCGTGGAAGTTCACCGCCCAGGACCGCATCCAACGGTTGAGGGGGTAGTCCTTCACCGGGATGAAGTAAGTGAGGGCGGCGTTGTTCACCAGGACGTCCACGGGGCCGTAGATCTCGCGCGCGGACCGGATGAGCTTCTCGCACTCCTCCGGCTGGGAGATGTCGGCGGTCACGGCCGTCGCGTCGCCGCCCGCCTGCTTGATGCTGTTCACGGTCGTCTCGAGCGACCCCTCGAGCGGGTGCTCACCCTCGTGCAGGGTGCGGGCGGCGGCGATTACCTTGCCGCCCTCGGCCGCGAACACACGCGCTATCTCGGCGCCAATCCCCCTGCTGGCGCCTGTTATCACGCACACCTTCCCGTCCAACTTGCCCATCGTGATTCCTCCTCGTTTGCTGGCGTAAGCGTAGCGGAGGACGGGGAGCAGAGAACAGAGAGCAGAGAGCAGAGAGCAGAGAACAGAGAACAGAGAGCGGGGCGTTAACGGGCCCACGGCGAGTTCCCGGGGGCACTGTCGCCGGCGGCTTCGGGTATGCGTAGCGTGGTTGCCGTAAGGTGGGACGCCTGTTAGGTTGTATGAGTCATGGCTACGAAGTGCGAAGTCTGCGGCAAGGGCACGACCTTCGGCCGCAACATCCGCTACCAGCACTCAGGCAAGTGGGAGCGCCGGGCTCCGCGCACGAACCGCATCTTCAAGGCGAACGTCCACGTGCAGCAGCTGACCCTGAACGGCGAAACCCGCCGCTTCAAGATCTGCACGCGCTGCCTGCGCAACACCACCAAGGTCGCTGCCCGCTAAACCGCCTCCCGCCTCCTCCAGCAACCCCGTCAGAGCTGCCGAAGCGCTGAACGCGCTCGGGACGAGGGAGCGCCCGAGCTAGCCTTGCGGCTCGCGGAGCGCCGCCAGGAGCGCCGCCATGTTCTCGGCGATGGAGGCCTTGTCGTTGTATACGGCGGCGCCGGCGACGAGGATATCGGCCCCGGCCGCAACGCACCGGGGCGCGGTCGTCAGGTTCACGCCCCCGTCGACCTCGATGGCCAGGCTCAAAGACCGCCGGAGGCGCTCGGCGGCAAGCCACTTCACCTTCTCGAGACAAGCCTCGATGAACGGCTGGCCGCCCCAGCCCGGGTTGACGGTCATGACAATGACTTGGTCGGCCTCGGGTACGACATCGGCAAGTGCCGAGACGGGCGTCCCCGGGTTCAGGCAGACTCCGGCGCG
>DATLYJ010000092.1 GCA_035574915.1 Dehalococcoidia bacterium
CGGACCGTCGGGAGTCGGCAAGGACTCCGTCCGCGACCTCCTGATTGCCTGGAAGGCGCCTCTGCACTTCGCGGTGACGGCAACGGACCGGCCGCCGCGCGAGGGTGAGGTGGACGGCGTCCACTACCGCTTCCTGAGCCCTGAGGAGTTCGACCGGTTGGAGCGGGAGGGCGGGTTCATCGAGCACGCGGTGGTGTACGGGCAGCGCAAGGGCGTGCCGCGCTCGGAGATCGAGGGGCCGCTGGCGGAGGGCAAGGACGTGCTGGCGCGGGTGGACGTGCAGGGCGTGGCGACGCTGAAGCGCCTATTCCCGGACGCGGTGGTCATCTTTCTGGCGCCGCCTTCGCTGCAGGAGGCGCAACGACGCCTGGACGCGCGGGACACGGAGACGGACGAAGAAGTGCGCCTGCGGATGGAGGAGGCGGAGAGGGAGATGGCGGCGGCGCGGGACGTCGACTACATAGTGGTCAACCGCACTGGCGAGTTGGAAGCCACCGCGCGCCGGGTGTGGGAGATCATCGAGCGCGAGCGCCAGGCCGAGGAAGGAGACCGGGAACGGGCATCGAAGTGAGGGCCGTGCCGGAGCGAGGCCGGATAGTCGCTAGCGCCATTGTTATGTAGTTGCCATAACGGAGCAGGGCCGGTAGACTGCCGGGCTGATGTTGCTCCTCCGCGGCGGGACGCGGGCGCCTCGGGTTACCGGGGCGGCGCTCTTCCTGGGCGTCGCCGTTGTCCTCCTCATGGCGGCGGACGCGGCGCTGATGGGCGTCGGTCCCGGCCGGAGCGCACAGGACCAGCCGCGGGTGACGTGGGCCGACGTGTGGCCGCCGGCATCGCAGCGGCCCTTTCCGCCGCCTTTGCCGCCCGCGACCTTCGCGTGGCCGGTCGCGGGACCGGTGTCGAGCTTCATGGACGCCGAGCACCCGTTGGGCATCGATATCGGCCTTGCTTCGACGCCTTCGGTGCCGGTCCGGGCGTCCTCGGGCGGTGTCGTGAGCTTCGCCGGTGGGCGCGCATGCTGCAGCTACGGCCTCTACGTAGTAGTCGAGCACCCTGGCGGCCTGACGACCCTCTACGCGCATCTCTCGGAGGTGAAGGTACGCGAGGGCGAGGCAGTGCGGCAGCGGCAGACGGTGGGGATCAGCGGCAGCACCGGCCTGTCGACGTCGGAGCACCTGCACTTCGAGGTGTGGCGCAACGGCGAGCGAATCGACCCGCTGACCGTCCTGCCGCCGCGCGACGAGGAGTCGATCAAAGTCGTCCGCCTGCAGGAGGACGATTAGGTCGCCGCGGCCTTTGATTCGGCCGTTACCCGGTCCATTGCCTCTCGCAAGGGCCCGATCTTGAAGGGCTTGGAGAGCACCGGGTTGCTGACCGTCTGAAGGAACGAGCGCGTGTCCGGGCTAACCGTGTCGCCGGTGATGAAGATGATGCGGCTGGCGAGCGCGGGGTCCTTCTGCCTCAGTTCGCGGTAGAAGGTCGCGCCGTCCATACCGGGCATCTTCATGTCGGTGATGATGACGTCGAAGGGCGCCGAAGCGTCGACGAGCTGCCAGGCTTCGATGCCGGAGGAGCCGACTTCGACGGTGTGGCCGTCCATCTCCAGGATGTCGCGCAGCAGGAGGCGGATGCTCTCCTCGTCGTCGACCACTAGGACGCGGTAGGCGGGCCTGGACGGCATCGCGGCGGCCGGGCCTGCGGCGCCTGTTGTGCCGGCGGGTTCAGGGGCGCCGGCCGCGCCCCCCCGCTGCTCGGGGCTGCCGATGGGGAGCTCGACGACGAAGCGGGCGCCGCCGGTGGGCGAAGGTTCGGCCCAGATGCGGCCGCCGTGCTCGTCAATGATGCTGTAGGAGATCGTGAGGCCCAATCCGGTGCCCTGACCCGCCTCCTTCGTCGTGAAGAAGGGGTCGAAGATGCGGCGCTGGACCTCGGGCGGGATACCGGGGCCGTCGTCGGCGATGCTGATACGGACGCCGGTTGGCGCGCCAGCGGTGCCGGTGATGCCTTCCGTGCGCACGGTGAGCCGGCCGCCACCGTTGGCTTCGAGCATGGCCTGCTCGGCATTTTTCACGATGTTGAAGAAGACCTGCTGGACCTGGTCGGCGTCCACCCAGCAGCGCGGCATGCGCGGGTCCATCTCCATGTCGAGGGCGATGTTGCGGATGGCAAAGTCGTAGCTGCGCAGCTCCAGGACCTGGGCCAGCAGGGAGTTGACGTCGGCCAGCTCCTTGGCCGGCTTGCGCCGGCGGGCGAAGGAGAGGAGGTTCTGGACGATCTTCGCCGCGCGCTCGGCCTCGCCGTAGATGGTGCGCACCTGGGCCTGCGTCGTCTCGTCGAGGTCGCGGGCGAGGAGGAGCTGGGCGAAGCCCATGACCCCGGTGAGGGGGTTGTTGAGCTCGTGGGCGACGCCGGAGACGAGTTGGCCGACGCTGGCCATCTTTTCTGACTGAAGGAGACGCTCCTGGAGCAGGCGCTCCTCCGTCGTGTCCCGGAGGGCGACGAGGCGGGTCTGGCCCTGGGCGATGGCGGCCAGCCGGATGTGCCTCGAGCCGGGCGCCTGAGCGACGAACTCGCGCAGGACAGGGGCGGCGCGCTCCCTGGACTCCGCGAGCGCGTCGAAGACGATGGGTGGGGCGATGCCGCCGTCGCGGCCGTCGATTAGCGGCAGCAAGCCGGCGCCGACTTCGTTGAGGGCGCGGGCGATGCCGGATGCGTCGACTTCGACGACGCCGTCGCCGATGGCGCCGGCCAGGGCGACGAAGGCGTGAGTGAGGGGGGAGATGGGAGCGGGCCGGGTGGCCTCGGGTGCGGCGTTATCGGCGGCGAGAGCCATGGAACCTCCTGTGCCCCAAAGGGGCCGGGACCTGGGCGCCCCCGCCAGCGCGCCGCGGTTACGTTAGCACACAGGCGCGGGGTCTGGCACGGCTTATGTGCGCAGCCAGATGGGGCGCCGGGCCCAGCAGTGGTCACAGAGGTTGGCGAGGCGCGGGACGCGGACCTGGTTTTCGAAGACGGTCTCCTGGCGCCTGCGCACGTGGTGGTCGCAGAAGAGGCCCTTGCAACGGACGCACTGGGCGGCGATCTCCTCACGGCAATCCGCGATGCCACAGGCGCGGACGCGATTACGGCCGGCGACGGCAGCCCTGTAAAGCAGGTGGCGGTCCAGGTCCTCGCGCTTGGCGACGCATTCCTTGCGCGAGCAGACCTCCTGGCGGATGCCCTCAGCGTCGGCGAAGACGACACCGTGGCGGTCGCAGAAGCGGCGGCCACAGTACTGGCAGACGGCGGAGCTCAGCGCGCCGCAGCGGCCGAAGAGCGAGGCTTTCAGCTGACAGCCGGCGACATTGAGGCTCATGCGAGCCATTCTAACCGTACGTTTACGTTCACGTCAAAGGTAGCCGGGTGGAACGCCGGTCCTCCGGGCTCAATCAGGACCATCCGATTTCATATACGCGCGTTGCCGCCCGGGGCGCTCACGATAGGTCGTTTCAGGTCTCCTCGCGCTCGATATCGGGGCATCGCCGATCGCCGGTCAAGGTGATCCCTCATTGGGCGCACTTCAGTCCGCGGGAATACTGCGAAAACCGGGCTTTCAAAGTCGTCTACCGGGGGGAGGAAACGGCTTCGTGACAGTTTCTGACTTCGACCAGCAAACCGCGGACGAAGGTGCGGACCCATCGGGCGAGGACCCGCACTACCTGGACTCCGACCTCTCGAGAGTGGTCCAGGACTACATGCCACTGGTGCGCCACGCCGTGAACCGCGTGGTGGCCGGGGCCAGCAGTTCGACCATCCTGCAGTACGAAGACATGGTCAGCTGCGGCGTACAGGGCCTCATCGAGGCCTTCAAGACCTACGACCCGACGAGGGGGGCGAAGTTTTCGACCTACGCGCTCCCTCGCATCCGCGGCTCGATCCTGGACGCGCTGCGAGCGGCGCACCCGCTACCGCGGTCGCTGCAAAAGCTCTCCTCCGACATCGAGAAGGCGAACTCGAGCCTGTACACGGACCTCGGGCGCTCGCCGACGAAGGAGGAGCTGGCCGAGCGCCTCGGCCTCGAGGTCGGCGAGCTGATGGAGGCTTCGAAGGCGAGCAATATCAAGGTGATGTCCCTGGAAAGCCTGGCGGACATGACCGTGAATGGCGCGACGGAGAAGCTGACGGAGATGGCGGACGACGACCCTAACGTCGACCCGCATTCCGTGGCACAGCAGCAGATCCTGCGCAACCGGCTTCTGGCGGCCGTGGACGAGTTGCCGGAGCGGGAGCGCAAGATCATCCGCCTCTACTACATCGAGGCGCGTTCGCTGAAGAGCATCGGGCGGGCGATGGAGATATCGGAGTCGCGCGCTTCGCAGCTGCGCCATCGCGCGATCCGGAGGCTGCGCAGCGCCCTGGCTCGAGAACTGGCCGAGGCGGCCTGACCATGGATGTCATCGTCGCGGGAGAGGGCAGCGCCGCCGCCGAGTGCCTCAGCCTGCTGGAAGCGGCGGGGTTCGAGGCGGGGCGAGAGCCGGGGGCGGACCGCCGCCGCCGGTGATCCTGGGAG
>DATLYJ010000093.1 GCA_035574915.1 Dehalococcoidia bacterium
GTTGCCGCGGTCTCGGAGGCAGGCGGGCTGGGTGTCCTCGGCGCGGCCGGGCTCGGGCCGGAGCAGATCCACGAGCAGTGCGCCAAGATCCGCAAGCTGACCAGCAAGCCCTTCGGCGTGGACATACTGCTGCCCGGGAACACGGCGGAGGCGCCCCCAATGTCTGCCGCAGGGCCCTCGCCGGGCAATGGCGCGCCGCGCTCGCCCCTGGACATGCTGCCGCCGCAGTACAAGGAGTGGGTGGAGAGCGCGATCGAGCGCTTCGGGCTGCAGCCGCCACCGCCGCCCCAGCCGCCGCCTGACAGGCAGGCCCAGGCCGCCGAAGCTCGCGACCGGCGCAGCCGCGAACTGCAGCAGGTCGAGGCGATCCTCGAGGAGCGGGTCGCGGTCTTCGCTTCCGGCCTCGGCAACCCGGCGCCCTATGTGCAGCGCTTCCACGATGTCGGGACGAAGGTCATGGCCCTCGTGGGCAACGTCAAGAATGCGCGGCGCGTCGCCGAAGGAGGCGCAGACGTAGTGGTCGCGCAGGGCTACGAAGCTGGCGGGCACACCGGTCGCATTGGCACCTTCGCCCTGGTGCCCCAGGTCGTCGACGCCGTCGCGCCGACGCCGGTGGTGGCCGCCGGCGGCGTCGGGGACGGTCGCGGGGTGGCCGCGGCGCTGGCCCTCGGGGCGCAGGGCGTCTGGGTCGGCACCGCGTTCCTGGCCACATACGAGGCGAACGTGCTCCCGGAGCTCAAGCAGCGCATCATCGAAGCCACGGAAGAGGACACGCGCGTCACGCGCCTCTACTCAGGCAAGACGATGCGCAACATCAACAACCCGCTGATCGAGTACTGGGAGGAGTCGGGTCTGCAGGCGCTACCCATGGGCATGCAGGGCATCGTCTCCGGCCGGGTGACAGCGGCGGCGCGGGCGTCTGGCAAGCCGGAGTTGATGATGAACCCGGCCGGCCAGATCAGCGGCATGCTGACGAAGATCCGGCCCGCGCGCGAGGTCCTGGAAGAGATGGTGGAGGGCGCGGTCAGGGTGCTGTCCGAGCTTTCGTCCAGCCGCGTCATCATTTCCGTTTAGGATGCAGCGCCAGTACTCTCCCCCGGCGGGAGCAGGCCGAAGGGGCAGGGGTTGCTACCGGTAACCGGCGATTCCTCAGCGCTCGACGATCTGCGCGTCCTCGACCTCGCGGGCGAGGAGGCGGTGTACTGCACGAAGCTCCTGGCGGACCTCGGGGCGGATGTAATCCGCGTCGAACCGCCGGGCGGTTCGCCGATCCGCCGCCTCGGCCCCTTCGTGGGCGATATCCGCGACCCTGAGCGCAGCATCCAGCATCTCTACTTCAACACCAGCAAGCGCGGCGTGACCCTGGACATCGCGAAGCCAGAGGGTCGAGAGCTTTTCCTAAAGCTCGCCGCCAGTGCCGACGTCATCGTGGAGAGCTTCAAGCCCGGCTTCCTGGCGTCCCTGGGCCTCGGATATGACGACCTCACGCGCGTGAAGCCGGACATCATCCTGACCTCCGTGACCGGCTTCGGGCAGACTGGCCCGCACTCCGGCTGGGAGTGGAGCGACCTCATCGACGTCGCGATGTCCGGGATCCTCACGCTTTCGGGCTTCGTAGACGCGCCGCCGTATCGGCCCTATCCGAGCCAGGCCTACTACTGCGCCGGCGTCGAAGCGGCCATCGGCACGTTGCTGGCGGTGACGGCCCGTGACCTCCAGGGTGAAGGGCAATGGGTCGACGTCAGCATCCAGGAGTCGCTTTCGATGGCGCAGGAGACGGCGATGCAGACGTGGGACTTCCTCCACCGCGCCCGGCGCCGCGTTGGCGGCGCCGAACAGGCGATACGTCTTGGCGGGCTGCAAGAGGTGGCGGACGGCTACGTCTTCTCGATGATCGGCCTTGCCGGCGCCGGCGCGCCCCTGGCCGCATTCGTGGAGTGGCTGGTGGAGGAGGGCGCCGCTGGCGACCTCGTCGAGTCCGGCGTGCTGGCGGACCTCAAAGAGGTCGCTTCTGCTGGCCGTGGCATGGCGCGCGACCCGGCGGTCATGCAGAGGATGCAGGGCCACATCGGCAAGGTCGCCGACCAGGCGAAGGTGTTCTTGAAGTCCCGCCGCAAGACGGAGATCTACGTGCGGGGCCAACAGCACGGCTTCCTGATCGGGGCGGCGAACGACCCGAAGGACATCGTCGAGAGCGAGCAGCTGATCGCGCGGGGCTGGTTCCAGGAGGTGCCGCACCCCGAACTCGGCATGACGATCAAGTTCCCCGGCGTCCCCTACCACCTCAGCGACTGCCCGGCGCGCGTACGCCGCCGCGCGCCACTGGTGGGTGAGCACAACGCAGAGGTCTACGGAGAGATTGGCGTGGGAGCCGGGGAGCTGGCTGCGCTGAAGGCGCGAGGGGTCGTGTGATGGCCGGGCGAACGCGTGGAGCCACTTCGGCCGCGCTCCGAGCGGCCGCGTGGCATTTGTCGGGGCGAGGGGCGTCATGAAGCCGCCGCTCGAGGGCATCCGTGTGGCGGACTTTTCGTGGTACGGGGCGGGCCCGATCGGCACGCAGACCCTGGCCTGGTACGGCGCGGAGGTCATCCGCGTCGAGTCGGAGGCGCGCGTGGACGGGCTGCGCACGACGCAGCCGGCGCCGCCGGGCAAGACCGGCTACAACGTGAGCGGCTACTACAACAACTTCAACTCGAACAAGCTCTCGTTCACGCTGAACATGTCGAAGCCGGGTGCGCGGGACATCGCCCTCCGCCTGATCGCGAAGAGCGACGTTGTGGTGGAGAACTACCAGGCCGGCGTCTTCGAGAAATGGGGCTTGAGCTACGAGGCGATGACGGCGGTGAAGCCGGACATCATCTTCGTGCGTCAGCCGGTGGCGGGCACGACGGGCCCGCATCGCGAGTTCTCTGCCTTCGGGGCCGTCATGACGCCGATAACCGGCCTCAGCCACCTTTCAGGCTACCCCGACCGCCCGCCGATCGGCGTCGGCACCAACTACCCCGACTACGTGATCAACCCGGGCCACCAGACGATAGCCGTCCTGGCGGCGCTGCGGCATCGCCGGCGGACGGGGCGGGGCCAGTACATCGAGATCGCTCAGCTCGAGTCGACGATGGCGGTGGTCGGGCCGGCGATCATCGATTACACGGCAAACGGCCGCGTCCAGACGCGCCAGGGCAACCGCCAGGAGAACGCGGC
Organism: Dehalococcoidia bacterium; assembly: GCA_035574915.1. Taxonomy (NCBI): domain Bacteria; kingdom Bacillati; phylum Chloroflexota; class Dehalococcoidia; species Dehalococcoidia bacterium. The sequence goes on from DATLYJ010000093.1 coordinate 3,202, forward strand.
GCCGCATGGCGTTTTCCCCTGCCGGCCCAGGCCGACCACGCCTCCCATCGAAGGTGCGCCGCTGCCGCTGGGGATGACGCAGCCGCCGCCGGAAGAGGACCGCTGGATCGCTATCGCCGTGTTCACGGACGAGCAGTGGCGGGCGCTGAGGAAGGTCATGGGCGAGCCGGCCTGGGCGGCCGAACCGCGCTTCAGCACGCTCGAGGGGCGCAAGGCGAACGAGGACGAATTGGAACGCCTGGTGGCTGATTGGAGCCGTGACCAGGTGGCCGAGGAGTTGATGGAGCGCCTGCAGGCCGCCGGCGTGCCCGCGGGCGTCGTGCAGACCTCCGAGGACGTGCTGGACCACGATGAGCATCTGAAGGCGCGCGGCTATTACGTCTACCTGGACCACCTCGAGACCGGCCGCGCTGCCTACGACGGCTCCCCCTTCAAGATGTCGAAGACTCCTGGCGGCCCGGTGAGGCCGGCGCCGCTGCTCGGCGAGCACACGATGTACGTGGCGAAGGAGATCATCGGGCTGAGCGACGAGGAGATCGCGGACCTGGTGGCGGACCAGGTGCTGTACTAGCGGCCAGCGGTCGGCCTCCAGGGATCGGGGGGTGCAGCCCCTCTGGCGGCTTGAACGGGCATCACGTCACTCGCTAGAATGGCCGCGTCTTCGCCCATATGTTCGAGTTGGCCGCGCCTGCGGCCGGAGACTTTACGACGACGACCCGCTACGTCGCCTTGGACACTGAGACGACCGGCCGCGACCCCGACGCCGATGAGGTCATCGAGGTCGGCGCCGTGGCCTTTGACCTCGAAGGCGCAACCGAGACGTATCAGACCTTCGTCCGGCCCTATCGCCTGCCCGACTACCAGGTCGAGCGCCTGACGGGCATCCGCGCTGCCGACCTCGAGTCGGCGCCTCGATTCGCCTCCGTGGCGGGCGAGTTGCGCGAGTTCATAGGGTCGAGCCCGCTCGTCGGGCAGAACATCGCCTTCGACCTCGCCTTCCTCGAGCGCGGCGGCGTGGTGCCGCCGGGAGCGGCAATCGACACCTTCGAGCTGGCGCAACTCCTGCTTCCCGGCCTCAGCGACTACAGCCTGCGGGGCCTCGCCGCGCACCTGGGCATCGAGTTCCCCGTGCGGCACAGGGCCCTGGCCGACGCCGAGGCGTCCAGGCTCGTCTTCCTGGCGCTGCGCCAGCGGTTGGCGGAGTTGCCGTCGTGGCTGCTGGAGCAGGTCGGGCGGCTGGCGGCGGCGGGGGGCTGGTCCCTGGCGGCGGTGATCGCGGACGTGCTCGCCGCGGGCGGAGGGGCCGGGGACGGCCGCGCCGGCGCTTCGGCCGAGGAACTGCTCGCCCCGGCCGGCGAGCCGCCCAGGCCGTTGCAGGCTATCAAGGGCGCCGCTCCGGCCTCGGATACGGAGTCCCTGCGGCTGCTGTCGCTGGCGGCGAGCCTGCCGGAGCACTTCGGCGCCGGGTTCGAGCGGCGGTTGGAGCAGGAGGAGATGGCCGCAGCCGTGAGCCGCTCCCTGCGCGAGCGCCACCACCTGGTGGTCGAAGCGGGAACGGGTGTGGGCAAGTCGCTGGCTTACCTTCTGCCGGCGGCGCTGCACGCCGTGCGCACGGGCGAGCGGGTCGTCGTGTCGACCGATACGCTGGGTCTGCAGGAGCAGCTCTTCGCGAAGGACCTGCCGGTGGTACAGGAGTTGGTGCGCCGGGCCGAGGGACAAGAGCTGCGGACGGCGCAGCTCAAGGGCAGGCGCAATTACCTGTGCCTGCAGCGCTGGAGCGCATCGCGCTTCGCGCCGCCGGCGACGAAGGAGGAGGCCATACTGCAGGCGCGGCTCCTCGTCTGGCTGACGCGCACGCAGACGGGCGACCGCGCCGAACTGGGGCTGCATTCGAGCTTCGAGGGCGCCTGGTCGAAGCTGTCCGCGGAGGACACGGCCTGCCTCACGAACGGCTGCTCTTTCGCGCGCAGCGGCGCCTGCTTCCTGCTGCGGGCGCGGCGACGGGCCGAGGCCGCGCACATCCTGGTGGTGAACCACGCCCTGCTGCTGACCGACATAGCGACGGGCGGCCACGTCCTGCCGGCGTATTCACGCCTGGTGGTCGACGAGGCGCACAACCTGGAGGACGAGGCGACGAGCCGCCTCGCCTTCCGGGCGTCCGAGGGTGATGTCGCTGCCTTCCTCGACCGCATCGGCCGGCGCGCCGGCGACCGCGGCAGCCTCGTGCACTCGCTGCAGGAAGCGGCGCGCGGCTCGGGCGAGGTGCTCGGGCCGGGCGCCTATATCGCGGGTGTCGGCTCGGCGCTGCTGGACGCCGCCGGCAGGGCCCGGCAGCGGCTGTCGACGCCTTTCCGTCTTCTCAACCGGGTCCTGCGCGAGCACGGCGCCAGCGACCGCGAAACCGAGGAACGCCTGCTCATCACGCGCGCGACCCGCGTTCAGCCCCTGTGGTCGGATGTCCAGATCGCGGCCGAGGACCTGCATGCGGCCCTGCGACAACTGGCCGGCCTGCTGGCGGACGTACACGGGCTCCTGGAGAGCGCCGGCTACGGCCTCATGGACCAGGAGGGCCTGACGGCCGAGGTCGCCGGGCTATGGCAGGAGGCGTCTTCGCTGATGGAAGGACTTGGGGCGGCGCTCCTGAGCGAGGACGCAAGCCTCATCTGCTGGCTGGAGCGCGAGAGGGGGACCGGCGAAGTCGCTGTCTGCACCGCACCGCTCCAGGTCTCGGAGATCCTGAGGCGGGAGCTCTTCGAGAGAAAGGACAGCGTGGTCCTCACCAGCGCGACTTTGAGCGCCGAAGGTTCGTTCGCCTACCTCCGCGAGCGTGTGGGGCTGGACGAGGCGGAGGAGCTGCTGCTCGGGTCGCCGTTCGACTATCCCGAGTCGACGCTCATCGTGCTGCCGCGCGACTTGCCCGAGCCCAACGACCGCGAATATGCGCTGGAGACGGCGGAGCTGCTGGTCGAGGCCTGCCGGGCGAGCGGCGGCCGCGCCCTGCTGCTCTTCACCTCCTACGGGTCTCTCATGGCGGCGTACGAGCAGATCAAGGCGCCTTTGGAGAGCGAGGGCATCCTCGTGCTGGCCCACGGCGTCGACGGCTCGCCGCGGCAACTCCTCGCGGCGCTGCGCGAGAACAACCGCACCGTGCTCCTCGGGACGGCGTCGTTCTGGGAGGGCGTGGACGTGGCTGGCGAAGCCCTGTCGCTGCTGGTGATCGCGCGGCTGCCCTTCGCCGTGCCCACGGACCCCATCTACCAGGCGCGCTCGGCCCTGTATGACGAGCCTTTCGACCAGTACGCGCTGCCGCAGGCCGTCCTTCGCTTCCGCCAGGGATTCGGCCGTCTAATCCGTTCCCGGACCGACCGCGGCGTGCTGCTGGTCCTGGATACGCGCATCCGCAGCCGGAAGTACGGCGAGGCCTTTCTCCGCTCGCTGCCGCGCTGCACTGTCCGCGACCTCGCCGCGCGCGAGGTGCCGGGAGCAATCGAGGCCTGGCTGTCGCGGCCGCCCGCCGTGGCGGCAGCAGGCCGGGTCGAGCCGGCGCAAGCGAGTTGACGCAGCCTCAGCCTCTGTTCCGCGCCGGTGAGATAGCCGAGACCGCGCGCCTCGCGCTCTCTGCGGCAGGCAGGGACATCGTCGTGGGGATGACCTGGCTCGAGGGGGCGCTTGGACCGGAGTGGACGTTGGATGACCTCCTTGCGCACGTCCAGGCGGGCGATGCCACTCTGGTTAGCAAGCGATCGGGAGAGGCGGTAGGCCTCGTGGTGGTCCTTGCGCACGAACCGGAGCGAGGCGCGGCCTGCCTGCCGTTTGCCGGCATTGACCCGGCGGAGCGCTTCCGCGGCCTCGGCGGGGAGGCGGTCCTGGCGCTGGAGCGCCGGATCGAGGAGCGATGGGGGACACGGCGCTTCCTGGCGCCCGTGCCGGAAGGGCGCGGCCTGGCGGTGTACTTCTGGTTGCGCCTGGGCTACGGGCCCCTCACACGTAAGGACGCTCCCTGGGCGCCTGTGGGGCTCAACGGCAAGCCGGCGCCCGGGCTATGGATGGCGCGAGACGCTCAGGTCCGCGGGGGCAGTGCCCGGGGCGTGTGAGGGGCGAGCGCCGCCCTGCGCCCGGACTGCCACGTTGCGCATGAGGTCGCGCGAAGAGCTCAGGCGCGGCGCCGGCGGCGGCGCCGGCGCTGGGTATCGGGCTCCTCCGCGGCGGCGCGGGCGCGCGCGGCCAGGGCACGGCGTTCGCGCTCTTCTTCCTCCTCGCGCTCCTTGCGTTTCTCCTGACGGTAGCGGGCTATGGCCCGCGTCGTGAGGTGCGCGAGGCTGAAAGCGACGGCCATGAGGGACGCCAGGTAAACGATGTCGATCAGGCCGATGATGATGAGGATCGTGGCGAGGAACATGCCGAAGGAGAACCCGAAGAAGGTCGGGAAAGCGAAGAAGTCCCAGTCCGCCGGCTTGACGCCGGTCTTCGGCGGCTGGCGGCGGCGGCTCGACACCTCAGGCCTCGCGCCGGAGGGGCGCTTCGGCGCCGAACTCGCCCGCTTCCAGGCACTCGCGGCAGCCGAAGACCAGGTGGAGGCGCTCCTCGTGGATCCAGACCTCACCGCAGTCCTTGCCCGGGACGTCGATGCGCATCTGGAGGTGGAAGTCGCGGTGGCAGGCCAGGCAGCCGGCGACATTGGGTGCAACGAGCGCCTCCAGGCATACGTGGCAGATGGCCCCGGTCATCGATCTTGCCTCTTGCCTCGAGACTCTGTTCCTGGCGCCGTTAACGGCAGCTTCCTCCGCACCAGTTCCAATTCGTCCGCCCTGCTCCTCGCCTCGCCGGTAAGCCGCGCCACCCGGAGGTCCCGCAGGAGCGCGCCCAGCGCCGGTCCGCGCGGCACACCCATCGCCTCGAGGTCGTGCCCGTTAAGGGCCGGGCGCACCCGGCGCCAGTGCCGGAGGTATCGCAGGCAGCGCTCCCCGGCTGCGCCCCCCGTCTCGAGGGCGAAGGCCCAGATGGCAGCCGGTAGGAAGCCATCGAGCGCCTCCACGGCCTCCGGGATGGCCAGGTCTGGCTGCTCAAGCTTATCCGACATCTCTTGCAGGCGCACGAGGTCGGCCAGCACGCGCTCGAGACGGCCCGTGAGGTGCAGGCGCTCCGAAAGGACGCGCACGTCACCGGCGTCGCGGCAGCGCGAGACGAGGCAGATCCCGAGCTCCTCGACGGGCGCGAGGTGCTCGGCCGCGATGGCTTGCCGCCAGGCGGGAAAGACTGAGGGCTCGGGCGCGAGCAGGGGGTGAATCGCCGCGAGGATGCCGAGATCGCGCGCGCGGGCAATGGCATCCACCGCCGACGGCTCTTTGAAGGCAAGGGTCAGCTCCCGCCGCAGCCTCGCGCCGCTGACGTTATCCAGGAAGCGGAGGTCGCGGCGAATCAGGGCGGCAGTCCCGGGCTCGATGTCGAAGCCCAGGCGGGCGGCGTACCGGCAGGCGCGGAGCATGCGCGTGGCATCGTCCTGGAAGCTGCGGTCGTGAAGCACGCGGACGAGGCGGCGGCCGGTGTCGGCGACGCCGCCGTGGGGGTCCAGCAGCTCGCCCGCGGGCTGCGTCAGGCGGAGCGCCATGGCGTTCACGCTGAAGTCGCGGCGGGCGAGGTCCTCCAGGACCGAAGCGGCCTCGACTTCAGGGAGCGCGCCCGGGCGCGGATAGCGCTCCCGGCGCGTGCGGGCGAGGTCGATCCTGAAGCCTTCGCCGCGCAGGGTCGACGTGGCGAAGCGGCCGTGACGGACCAGGCGCAGGCCTGTCGCGGCCTCGAGGCGAGCGGTAAGGACGTCGAGGTCTCCTTCAACCGCGAGGTCGATGTCAGAGGCGCGGCGGCCTAGGAGCAGGTCGCGAACCGGCCCTCCGACGAGGAAGAGGGCGGCCCCGGCCTCGCCAGCAGCTCGCGTTGCGGCTTCGACGGCCGCGGCCTCGGCCTGGCTCAGGCCAGCGCGGAAGCGGTCCAGGAGATCGAGACGAATGGTGGATGCCATCGAAACTGCGATATTGATTATACGCTTTCCCAGCTTTGTCCTTGACACCCCGGCAACAGCGCCCCTATGATCCCGACGGCTTGAGCCGAAGCCCGCGCCTCGGCCGGGGCCGACCTTACTACCCGGTGCCCGCTCATCTTGCTATTGGTCCATCCGGCGGACCAGTCGCGGGATAAGAGGGTGGCGGCGTTGGGGGAGAACGGGTGCCCGCCCGCCCATGCCAGGTCTACTTGCATCTCAACGACAGGACGTACTGGCTGTGGGGCGCGCGCAGCGCGGTCCCCCTGACGGCGGGCGCGGCGTGACGTTCGAGGAGAGCGTCGAGGCTGCCATCGGCATCGTCTTCAAGAACCGCGCCATCCTGCGCGAAGCCTTCGTCCATCGTTCCTACCTGAACGAAAACCCGGCCGAGGGCCTGCAGTCCAACGAGCGCCTGGAATTCCTCGGCGACGCCGTCCTGAGCTACGTGGTCGCGGAGCGCCTGTTTCGCGACTGTCCCACCTGCACCGAAGGCGACCTCACGGAGTGGCGCGGCCACCTCGTGAAGCGCGACAGCCTGGCGAACTTCGCCCGTAAGCTCGGTCTCGGGGACTATCTCCTGCTCGGCAGGGGCGAAGAGGCCGCCGGTGGCCGCGCCCGGGCGGCGAACCTCGCCGGCCTGTTCGAGGCGCTGGTGGGCGCGATCGCGATCGACCGCGGGCTATCGCAGGCGCGCAAGTTCATCATGAACGCCATCGGCGACGAAATACGACACCTCAACCGGCGTCCGACGCCCATCGACCCGAAGTCGCGCCTGCAGGAGGTCGTGCAGGCGCGCTGGCAGCGGGCGCCTTCGTACCGGACCGTGCACGAAGAAGGCCCGGAGCACCGCAAGGTGTTCACCGTGGAGGTAAGCGTTCAGGGGCGAGTCCTCGCCAGCGGCGTCGGGCTGAGCAAGCAGGAAGCCGAGCGGCAAGCAGCCGGGCGGGCGCTGGAGCGGCTGGCCTCCGAGGCTGAGGCTGGAGGGCAGGCATGAGCAGCCCCTCGGCCCCGGACTATGAGGGGAAGCGCGCATGTACCTGAAACGCCTGGAGCTACAGGGGTTCAAGAGCTTCCTCTCCCGCACCGTCTTCGAGTTCGGCCCCGGCATCACGGCGATCGTCGGGCCCAACGGCTCCGGCAAGAGCAACGTCGCCGAGTCGCTGCGCTGGGTCCTGGGCGAGCAGGCGGCGCGCAACCTCCGCGCCCGGCGGTTGGAAGACGTCATCTTCTCCGGCTCAAGCCAGAAGGCAGCCGTCGGCATGGCAGAGGTGTCGATCACGCTCGACAACTCCGACAACTGGCTGCCGGTCGATTACTCGGAGGTGGTCGTCTCGCGCCGCGCCTACAGGAGCGGCGAAAGCGAATACCTGATCAACAAGGCAAAGGTCCGGCTGCGCGACGTGCTGGACCTGTTCCTGCGCGCCCAGGTGGGGCAGAACAGCTACGCCTTCATGGGCCAGGGGCTCGTGGAAGAAGTGCTGGTCATGCGTCCCGACGAGCGGCGCCGCCTCCTGGAAGAGGCTGCGGACGTGCGGCTCCTGCGTAACCGACTCGACGAGGCGCGTGACCGGCTGGCGGCGACGCGTGAAAACCTGGAGCGCGTGAACCTGCTCCTGGACGAAATCGGGCCGCGCCTCCAGCACCTGGAGAAACAGGCGAGCCGCGCCGCGGAGCACGAGGCCCTTGCCCGCGAGTTGGCGCAGGCCCTGCACGCGCTCTACGGCCAGCTCTGGGGCGAGGCGCAGGAGGCCCTCGCCGCCAGCCGCGCCGCTGCCGACCAGAAGCAGCAGGCGCTCACACTCGCCCGCCGCGAGGCGAAGGCGTGCGAGGAAGGTCTCGCCGCGCTTTCGGCAGCGATCGAGGAACACGAGAAGGAGCTTGCCGCCCGCCGGCGCCGTGAACGGGAGCTGAGCGACCGGGTCCACAGCCTGGAACAGAGGCTCGGCTTCGACCGCGAGCGCATCGAGGCGCACCTTGTCCGCAAGCGCGAGATCGATGAGGAGCTGCAGTCGCTCCGGGCCGAGCGCGCCGACGTGCAACGCTCGCTCGAGGCGGCGCGCCTGCGCGAGCTGGCGTTGAAGCCCGAGATCGAAGAAGCGAAGGCGCTCATAGAGACGCGGCGCCAGGAACTGAACGCCCTGGAGCAGGAGAACGCCGGCCTCCGCCGGCGCATCGCGGAAGCGGAGGAGCGCATCGAACGCGCCCGCCGCGCCGCGGCCGAGGCCGAGAGCACCCTCAACCGCCTGGGCGACGAAGAGGACCGAGTACAGGCTGACGCGCTCCGGCGCCAGAGCCAGAGGCGGGAGCTGATCAGCCAACTCGCAGCCTACGGGCGCGAGTTCAGGGGCCACCTCGAGCGGCTCCACGCGCTCGAGCGGGAGGTCTCGGAGGCGCAGCAGGAGCGTGCCGGCCTCACGGCCATGGTCGAGGCGGGGCGTGCCGCCGTCGCCGGCCTCGAGGCGCAGGCGGGGGAGGTGGCCACGCGACTGATGCAGCTCCACGCCCGCTACGAGATGCTGCGCCGCTTCCAGGCCGTGCAGGAGGGCGTCGATGCCGGTGTGCGGACCCTGATGGGCGACGGCCGCCAGGCCGCGGTCGAGGGTCTGCTCGGGCTGGTCCGCGACCTGGTGCGGGTACCGCCGGGCCTGGAGCGGGCCATCGAGGCAGCGTTAGCGGAGAACGTCCAGGCGCTGGTGTTCGAAAACCTTGCCGCCGCGATGAACGCGATCGAGGTCCTGGAGAGCCGGGAAGCGGGCCGCGCCCTCATGTACCCACTCGACACACTGCGGGCGATGCCACCGGTGAACCTCATGCGCGAGAAGGGCGTCATCGGGGTCGCCTCACGCCTCGTCCGCTGTGAGAACCGCTTCCGGCCGCTCATCGACACCCTTCTCGGCCGGACGATAGTCGTCGAGACCTTCCCGTTAGCCCAGCAAGTGCTGAGACGGGGCATGGGGTCCGTGGTGACGCTCGAAGGTGTGCTGCTGCGGCCCGGTGGGGCCTTAAGCGGCGGCGTCTCCAGGGCATCGGAGGAGGCCTTCACGAGGCAGCGCGAGCTCGACGACCTGCCGAACGAGATCGCGATGGTGGAGTCACGCCAGCAAGAGATCGAGGCCCATCTGCGGCGGGAGCGCGACTCGCTAGCGGGCGCGAGCGCAGCGCTGGCACGGGTGGAACCGCGGCTGGAGTCTCTGAGAGAAGAGCTCGGGCGCCGCCAGGCCGCGCTGCTCGAAAGCCGGGGCCGCCTGATCTTGCTGCGCAGCGAGGCGCGCTCGCTCTGGTCCGAATTGCGGCGGGGCGAGACGGGCCACACGGACTGGCGCGAGCGGCGCGACCAGCTGCGCGCCGAGCGAGAGAGGGCGCTGGCGGACCTGAAGTCGGTAGGCGACGCGCTGGAGAAAGACCGCACCGCCGCCGCGACCCTGACCGCGCGCCGCAACCAGGCGATCGACGCGGTCTCTGAGGCGGCTGCGGCCCACGCCGACCTCGAGGGCGAGGCAAAGTCGCTTGCCCGCCAGGTAGAAATGCTGCAGGCGGGCCTCGCCAGGATCGAGGCGCAGATCAAGGGCCGCGAAGAGTCGCTCAGGGCCCTCGACTCCGAAGTGCAGGGCCTGCGCGCCCGCGTGGAGGCGCAGGCTGAAGAACAGAAGTCGGCCCAGGAGCTGCTCTCGCAGCTGCTGGCAGAAATGGAGCCGGCGGAGCAGGAGTTCCAGCACCTCCAGGGCCGGGAGAAGAGCATGCGGGAGCAGCTCGCCGCCGCGAGCTCACGCTTGCTAGCGGCAGAACGCGCGCACATGGAAGCGGAGGCCAGCGTCAAGCTGCACTCGGACGAGCTCGATCAGCTGCGCGATGCCATGGCCGCCGAGGGCTTCCGGCCCGAGGGCAACGCCGTAGTCATCGCCGACGCCCCGATGCAGGCTCGCGGCCTGCCACCGATCCGCGGCGGCGCAAACGTTGACGTTGTCGAGCTGCGGGAGCGCATTGCCGAGCTGCGGCGGCAGATCCGCGCCCTGGGCCCGGTGAACGAGCAGGCCGCGGCGGACTTCTCGGAAAGCAAGGAGCGCTACGACTTCCTGAAGGGCCAGGTCGACGACCTTTCGGAAGCCGAGAAGACGTTGCTCTCCGCCATCGACGAGCTGGAGACGAACATCCGTGACCGCCTGAAGTCGACCTTCGCTGTCGTGGACCGCGGCTTCCAGCGCTACTTCGAGCAGTTCTTCGCCGGCGGGAAGGCTCGCCTCCAGATGACGCAGCCGGAGGACTACGCGAATTCCGGCCTCGAGATCATCGCGCAGCCGCCGGGCAAGCGCGTAAGCACGCTGGCCATGCTGTCGGGCGGCGAGCGGGCGCTTACCGCTGTCGCCCTGCTCCTGGCCCTCCTGGACGCGCACCCCTCGCCGATCTGCGTGCTGGACGAAGTGGACGCGGCGCTGGACGAGGCGAACGTCGGCCGCTTCGTGGAGGCGGTGCGGGAGCTGGCGCAGAAGACGCAGTTCATCATCATCACCCACAATCCGCGAACCATCGAGGCCGCGGACGTGATTTACGGCGTCTCCATGGGCCCGGACAACACGTCCAAGGTCCTCTCCTTGCGGCTCAGCGACCCGCAGCCGGAGTGAGGCCGCCCCGCATTCAACTCGCGCTCACCGAGGACCGCGGTCTCCGCGTCCCGGCCGGAGGCCGGTGCGACCGGACTACCGGCCGCCGGCCATGCTCTATGATCGAAATTGGAGGTAGTGCCTAGTGCCGTTTTTTCGTCGTCGCCCGAAGCAGGACGCCCCCGAGCGCGAGACTGAGGCTGCCGTTGCGATAGAGCCGCTGGCGGAGGAGCCAAGCGAGGCCCAGCGCATCGCCGAGCAGAAGACGGAGCAGGCGCTGGCGCGGACGCGGCGCAGCTGGTTCGGCCGCATTGCGAGCATCCTCGACCGGGGGAGGATCGACGAGGACCTCTGGCTGGAGCTGGAGGAGATCATGCTGGGCGCAGACGTCGGCCTTCGGACGACCGAGAAGATCCTGGCCCGGGTGCGCGAGCGCGTCGAGAAGGAGCGCGTTCGCGAGGCCCACGAGGTGCGGCAGCTCCTCAAGGACGAGATGGTCGACCTTCTGGACTCGGTCCCGCTGAGGGGTGCGCTCTGG
>DATLYJ010000094.1 GCA_035574915.1 Dehalococcoidia bacterium
GGGGCTGGTGCCACTGGGCCGGGATCCGCCCCGTGTGCGCCCAGTGCTCGATCGTGCTCTGGCGCCGCCCGAGCAGCGCCGCGAGCGCGCTCTGCCCGCCGAAACGGCGGATTATGCGCTCGGCGGCGTTTTCTTCGCGGATGGCGGCCACGAGGACATGATAACGGGATTTTCGTTAACTGCAAACGCACAGCGCCTGCCTTGCCAGACTGCTCCGGCCGCAACCCCGCCTTGCACTCACTCCCGCATGAAGTCGTTGATGCAGCCGGACAGCCTCTCCCCGCCCACTTCCGCCACCACCAGCGTCCCCGGCCGGCGGGTATCGTAGATCGGCACCGAGTACTCGTGCGTGGTCCGGGCCTCACCCCGGAGCTCGGTGCCGTCCGCCAGCTCCAGCCGCAACGCCCGGCGAGGGCCCCTGGGGCCGATGTCGAACGCCGTTACGGGCGTGATCTCGCCTTCGCGTCGGACGTAGCCCGTCGCGCGCAGGGGGCCTCGCGTCGCGACGAAGGCAAGGCGCTCACCGCGCAGCGTGGCGTAGGTGAAGGGCCGCAGGAAGCGTGGCCCCTCCTGGTGCTGCTCGTGCCACTGCCCGAAGCCAAGGAGGTCATATTCGCTGTCGTCGATCGTCACCAAGCCTGAGACGCTGCCCAGGAGCTCGATTCGCCCGGCGACGCTCGTGCCCGACGCGCTGAGGGGATGGAAGGAGCCGCTAAGCAGCACGTGATGGCTTCCGGGTCCGTGGCCCGGGTGCGCCTCCGCATGCGCCTGAAAGTGCACCCGCACGGAGGCCGAGCGCGGCTGCTCTCGCGGGCCGGCCCGGTCCATCGCTACCGGCGACCCGGCCCCGAGGTCGTAGCGCACGTCTGGCGCTTCCACGGCCGTCACGCTTTCCGGGCAGGCGAGGTAGTGGTCCGTGTAAGCGAAGACCTTTCCCGGGAGAAAGACATGGGCCCAGAGCCAGCCCGTCCGCTCCGTCGGGTAGCGGCAGAGCCGGACGACGAAGCCGGTCTCGCCATCGGGGCTGACGCAGTCCAGGTAGACGGACTCGCTCCACAGTGACTGGTCCTCGAGGTGGTCTATCCCCGGCATCGCCTACTTGTAACACACGGTCGCGGGGGCGCGCTCGCCTTCCGTGCCGCGCGCACAAACCTGCACGCGGGACGCTCGGAAGCGGGCTTCGCAGCGCGGACCCTTGCCGTTAGACTGAACGACAGATCATGGACCAACGACCGCCGCCAGGCATCCCGCGCAGGCGGTTGCTTGCGCTCGCCGCGTCCATTGGCGCTGCCTTGCCGGTTTCAGTAAGCATCGCCGGTTGCTCTGGTCCCGGTCCCTCGGTCCCGGATCTCCTACCTCCGTCAGACCCCGAACCGACCGAAGTCCCCCCACCGACGCCGACACCCGAGCCGCCGTTCGTCGTCGCCGAGGGAGAGGAGCGCCGCCTGCTGATGGCGGGCACGCGCTACGAGACGCCCCTGTACGTGTTCGGCACGGGCCGCCTTGGCCCCATCGCCCTCGCCCTGGGCGGAGTCCACGGCAACGAGCCCGGCGGCTGGCTCGCCGCCGAGCGCATCGTCAGCCGCCTCCGCCCCGATACCGGCGCGCTGCTCGTCATCCCTCGAGCCAACCGTGTCGCCACCGAGGTCTTCGAGCGCACCACGCCCGAGATCGGCGACCTCAACCGCGCCTACCCCGGCGACCCCAATGGCACGCCGGCGCAGCAGATCGCGCACCAGATCGTCGAGACGATTCGCGAGTTCCGGGTCGGCCTCGTGGTTGACATGCACGAGTCCTGGGCCTTTTACAAGGACCGCCCCCAGAACGGCACTGCCTTCCTCGGTCAGACCATTGGCACGAACGGGGAGAGGGCCTCGGAGATCTCGCGCGCGGTGGTCGAAGCCGTCAACCGGCGCATCCTCTACCCTCACGAGGAATTCTTCTTCCGTGACCGCTTTGGCTCGAACCAGGCCGCGGCGCCGGGCGTCCCCGAAACAACGACGCAATTGGACGCATCGGGGGCGCCGCGGGGCCCCGGCGGCGCCAGCCGCTCCAGCCTGGGGCTCTCGACATACGTGCCCGGCGTCATCGCCGTCCTCGTGGAGATGGGCCAGCAACAATCGCTCGAACGGCGCATCGCCCTGCACGTGGAGGTGCTGACGGAGTTCCTTCGCCAGGTCGGCGCCCTCGGCACGTAAGCACGCCGGAACCCTCGACCACCCGCCGGCAGGCGTCCCGCCGCGCGGCTACAATTGCATCCAGCCATGGCAGACGTGGCTACGGGCAGCGGCTTCGCGATATCGGTCCTCGGGCGCTTCGAGCTGCGCCACTCCGGCAGGCTCGCCCTCGATGGCTCGTGGAGTCGGCGCCGCGCGCTATCGCTGATAAAAGTCCTCGCGGTGGCGCCCGAGCATCGTCTGCACCGTGAACAGCTCCTCGAACTACTCTGGCCGGAAGCAGACCCGGCCGCGGCGCTGAACAGCCTGCACAAGAGCCTGCACTACATTCGCTCCGCCCTCGCGAACCGCGGCGTACACGATGCTCTCGTCTCCCTCCGCGGCGAGGCCGTTGGGCTCGCGCCCGGGACCGAGGTCGACGCCGACCGCTTCCGCGACCTGGCGCGCCGCGCGCTCGCGGCCGGCGACACGGCGCTCCTGGAGAGTGCCACGGCCTCCTATGGTGGCGACCTCCTGCCCGAAGACGTCTTCGAGGACTGGACGGCGGCGCCTCGCGAAGAGCTTCGCGGCCTCGTCGCGGAGGTCCTGCTCGCTCTCGCCCGCGCCCGGGCCGCCGTGGGCGGACTGGCGGCCGCCATAGAGGCGCTACAGAGGCTCCTGCGCTCCGACCCCCTCCACGAGGAGGCGCACCTGCTGCTGATGGAGCTATACGCCGCCTCGGGAAGCCGGCACCGCGCGCTCCGGCAGTACCAGGCTCTGCGCGATGCCCTGCGGGACGGACTGCAGGCCGAGCCCTCGGCCGCCGCGCGCACACTCTACGAACGCCTGCTGGGCAGCTCGGAACCTGCCGGGGGCGAAGATAAATCCCTGCCGCTGCCGTCCCGCGGTCAGGCGCGGCGTCCTGGTCCGCTCCTGGGGCGAGAGCGGGAGATGGAAGCCGCCGAAAGCGCGCTCGAGGCGGCTATCGGCGGCGCCGGCAGAGCGCTGTTCGTCAGCGGCGAAGCTGGCATGGGCAAGACGCACCTCCTGGGCCACGTCCTTGCCGTCGCCGAAGAGTCCGGCTGCCTCGTCCTCTCGGCCCGCTGCTCCCACATGGAAGCGACGGTCCCGTATCAGCCCATACGAGATGTAATCTCGCTCGCCTCCGGCCAGCCCGGGGCGGGCGAGTTCGTGCGCCACTCGCTCTACCTCCGCCGCGTCAACTTCGAATCAGCCACGGGCGACGAGACCTCGCGCGAGCCTCACTCCTTCCAGTCCGAGCTGTTCGGAGAAGCGCACAAGCTGGTCCAGCTCCTGTCGCGCTCGCAGACCCTCGTCCTCGCCTTCGACGACGTGCACGAAGCGGACGACGAGACCATACGCCTCCTCCACTTCCTCGCCCGCCGCATTGCGGCCGAGAGGGTCCTCCTCGTGTGTACCTTCCGCAGCGACGAGGCGGAACAGCAGGCCCGGCTGGCCGAATTGCTGACCAGCCTGCGCCGGGACCGGTTGACGATCGAGGTCGACCTGGCGCCGCTGGACCAGCAGTCGATGTCGTTGCTCGTGGAGCAGCTTCTCGCGCCCGGCCCCGTGCATCCTCAGTTGGTGCGCGAGGTCATTTCCCGCGCCGAGGGCAACCCGTTCTTCGCCAGCGAGATCGTGCACACATTCGTCCAGGAGGGTTGGGCACGCCTGGTCGACGGACGATGGGAGCGCCGCGGCTCAGGCGAAGCGCCAGTGCCCTCCGCCGTGAAGGACCTCCTGGACATGCGGCTCCGGCGGCTCAGCCCCACCGCGCAGGCGGAGCTCCAGCTCGCCGCCGTCTACGGCAAAGACATAGAGTTCCCCTTGCTCAGCGCGGCGCTCGGCCTGGGCGAACGCGAAGCGCTCGAAGCCCTGGAGGAGTGCATCGAGGCCTCGGTCCTCGAGGAGACGCCGGACGGTTACAAGTTCCGCCACGACCTGCTGCGCGAGGCTATCTATTCCGGGCTCACCCGGGCCCGAAGGCAGGTCCTGCACAGGACCATAGCGCGCCTCCTCGAGGATGCCGCTGCCCGGGCAAAGCCGTCCGACGCCGACGTCGAGGCCGTGGGCCGGCATTATGCCCTGAGCGATGAGCCCGCGAAAGGCCTCGGGTTTCTCCTCGATTCCGCCCGCCGCGCCGCGGCGGTCTACGCCAACGACAACGCCGCCGTCCTTTACGAGCAGGCGCTCACTATTGCCCGCCAGCACCCTGGCGCTCTCGACGGCGCCGGTCTGGCCGGCCTCCTCGAGTCTCTGGGCGATATCGAGCGGAGACGGGGCAGGACGGCGCACAGTGTCGATCTGTTCCAGGAAGCGGCTGCAGTCTTCGCTGCCGCTGGCGACAGCGAAGGCGCGACCCGCGCCCGCGGCAAGACAGCGCTCGGCCTCATAATGCTCGGCCGCGCCGACCTCGCGAAGGAGTTGATCACCTCCACCCTGAAGGACCTCACGGAGCAATCTCCCGTCCAGGTCGTGTCGCGCACCTACTACCTGCTGGCCCAGCTGCACTGGCACAGCGGCGAGCACCGCGCCGCGCTCGAAGCCGCCGAGCGCTCCCTGCTCGCGGCCAACGCTGCCGGCGAGCCGGCCGAGCAGGCCCAGGCGTACGAGGTGATGGCGCTCGCCTGCCACTCCCTCGGCGACTGGCGCCGTGGCGTCGAGTTCGAGCTTGCGCGCCAGGCGCTCGCCATACCCGGCTTCAACATCGACGAGGCCTTCGAGGCGCATCTCTGACTGTGGGAGTATCACCTGTACGGTGATCGGCCCCTCCCGGAAGTCGAAGGCCTCGTGCGCGAGACCCTCGCCAGGGCCGAGCGCGTCGGCGGTTCTCGCGCCCTGGCGCTGTGCCATCACGCCCTGGGCGCTGTCCTGCAGCTCCGTGGTCGATGGCCGGAGAGCGTAAAGGCCTTCAACCGCAGCATCGCGCTCTGTCGCGACTTCGGCGGCGCTTTCGGGGAGGTCCTGGGCGAGCAACGCCTCGCGCAGATCGAGACCGCCGTCGGCTTGTACGAGCAGGCCCACAAGCGTCTGCTCGCTGCGCTCGAGACGGCGCGCACGTCGGACAGCCCCCTGGTCAAGGCCCACAGCCTCGGCCGCATCTACTCCAGCCTGGCCCTCAACCGCTACGAGGCCGGCGAACTCGCCGAAGCGACCCGCTTCCTGGCCCGAGGCTTCGCCACGCAGCGCGTCGTCGGAGACTGCGCCGGCTGCGACGTCTTGCTCTACCCGGCAGCCGTGCCGATTTACATCGCTCACGGCGACCTTGATCTGGCCGAAGAGTCCTGCCGCAAGGCAGAGGAAACGGCGCGCGCCTTCGGCAGCCGGTCCTGGCTCGCCACCGCCCGATACCTCCTTGGCCTCCTCGCCCTGGCCCGCCGGGACGCCGAAGCAGCCGCCTTCCATTCCCAGGAGGCCGCCGCACAGTTCGAGGACCTCGGCCAGCCGTACGAGCAGGGGCTCGCCCTCGAGAGGCTCGCCGAAGCGCTGCAATTGGCCCCGGCGCCCGTCTCCGCCGCCGAAGGGGCGCTTGCCCGCGCCGTCGCCCTCTACCGGGAGCTCGGGGCCGTCGGGCGCGCCCAGAAGGCTCGCACCCTCCTCGGCAAGGACGGCGAGGCGAAGCCGGAAGGAAGCGCCGGGGAAGCCCCGGGGAAGCCCGCCTGATTAGGGTGTGCCTGCGGCTGCCAGGACAGCCGGCTACCACGACATCGGGAGGGTAACCATGACAACGGCAACGACTCTCAACGGCGTCAACGTCTCGCAACTGATCGAGACCATCGGCGCCATCAAGCAGAACCCGGACCTTGCCCGCTTCAAGTTCCGGGCCAGCACGGTCTGGGAAGGTGGTGGTCGCAGCAAGACCACAATCCAGGGCTTCTACGGCGCCGGCCAGGAGGACACGTCGCGGCAGCAGCCCTTCACACTGATCGGCGACGAACCGCCCGTGCTGCTGGGCGCCAACGCCGGCCCCAACGCCGTCGAGGCGGTCCTTCACGCCATCGCCTCCTGCCTCGCCGTCGGCTTCGTGTATAACGCCGCCGCGCAGGGCATCACCGTGCGCTCGCTGTCCTTCGACCTCGAGGGTGACCTCGACCTGCACGGCTTCCTTGGCCTGTCCGACACCATCCGCCCCGGCTACAGCGGTATCACCGTGAAGTACCACGTGGATGCGGACGCGCCGCGCGACAAGATCGAGGAGCTCTGCGCCTACGTCCAGAAGACGTCGCCCGTCCTCGACATCGTGCGCAACCCTGTGCCGGTCTCGGTCCAGCTCGCGGACTGATGGGGAAGACTAGCGACCAGGAGGTGACGGGGATGAAACCGGTAGCGCCAGCCAGAGTGGATGTCGAGACCCTGCGCGAGCAGGTGCGGGCGAAGTACACGGACGTCGCGCTTCAGCCCGAGAAGGGCTTCCACTTCCATACCGGCCGTCCTCTGGCCCGCATGCTCGGCTACTCAGACCAGCAGGTCGAGAGCCTGCCGGCCGAGGTCGTCGACTCCTTCGCGGGCACCGGCAACCCCTTCTCCGTCGGCAGGCTCCGGCCCGGCGAGACGGTCCTGGACGTCGGTTGCGGCGCGGGCTTCGACACCCTCCTGGCCGCGCTGGAGGTCGGCCCCGAGGGCAGGGTCATCGCCATCGACATGACGGAGGCCATGCTGCAGAAGACGGCGCGCGGCGCCCGGGCCATGGGCCTCGGCAACGTCGAAGTCAGGCGTGGCTTTGCGGAAGACTTGCCTGTCGAAGACGGCTCCGTTGATGTCGTGATCAGCAACGGCGTGATCAACCTCTGCCCCGACAAGGCCCAGGTCATGCGCGAGGTCTGGCGCGTGCTCAGGCCCGGGGGCCGCTTCCAGATCGGTGACATCATCGTCCACAAGGAGGTGCCCCAGGACGCCAAAGACGACATCGACCTCTGGTCCGGCTGAATTGCCGGAGCTCTGCTGTACGCAGAGTGGGAGTGGGTGCTGAGCACCGTGGGCTTCACGGACGTCCGCTGGGGCCGCGAAGTCGACGTCTTCTCCGGCTCCAAGCACGAGTCCGACGCGAAGGACTTCGACACCCGGGGCGTCACGTTCACAGCCCGAAAGCCGGAATAGCGAGGGCGACGCAGTAGTGAGGCCACCCGTCCGGGTGGCCTCACTGTTTTCATACCGGCCGGACCGCTCGCCGCAGTCCGGCAAGGGGGTCAGTAGATCGGGCAGCCGCCCCGCGGCACTTCCACCTTGTCGCCGCGCACTATCACCGGCACCGAAATCGAGTACTTCAGCACCTCGTCGAACCACTCCTGCTTCGCCATGACGCTGCGTTCCTCGAACTCCTCCCCGGCGGCGATGAGGCGCTCACGCGCCCGGTCGCAGCCGCTGCAGTTCGGCGTCGTGTAGAGGATAGTCCTGGGCCCTTCCGTCACTTTTGCTACCTCTCCTTGAGCTGCGTCTTCTTGAAAGCGGCGTCGACGCCCGGCAGGCGCCGCCGGCCCTCCGGCGTCCGCCGGGCTCCCTCACCCTCCGCGGCGAAGCCCGTAGCGCTCGTAACGTAGGTGTGGTAAGCGCCGGTGACGGCGGCCTGGTAGCCCTGGATGTCCCAGGCCTGGTTTATCGAGAACTTCAGCAGGCGGAGGGCCAGCTCCGAGTTCTGGGCGCAGCTCTCCGCGTAGGCCAGCGTCTCCCGCTCGAGGTCTTCTCGAGGGTAGACCCGGTTCACGAAGCCCAGCTCCTTCGCCTCTTCTGCCGTCAGGAAGCGGTTCTCGAACAGGATCTCTTTCGCCTTCTTGGGCCCGAAGTCCCAGGGCGCGCTGAAGTACTGCAGCTGCGATGGCAGAAACAGCGCGTCGTCCGAGGCGAAGACGAGGTCCATGGCCGCAGCGAACATGTAGCCGCCGAAGATGCAGTAGCCGTGGACCATCGCGATTGTCGGCTTACGCAGGTTGCGCCAGCGCATCGTGGCGTTCAGGAAAAGCTCCTCCGAGCGCGCGTAGCGCTCGCCCCGGCTCTTCGGATACCCGCGCCGCTCCCGGTCCGCCATCTCCGGCGGCGACCCGATGTCGTGGCCGGCCGAGAAGCAGGGGCCGTTGCCCGAAAACACCACAACGCGCACGTCATGGTCGAGCTCGGCGCGCCGGAAGGCGTCATCCAGCTCTTCGATCATCACGCGGCTCTGGGCGTTACGGTACTCGGGCCTGTTCATGATCACCCGCGCCACCAGGCCCGGCTCGTAGATGATCGTCTCGTAGGACATGGGCGGCCTCCTGATTCAGGTAAGCCGCATTCTCCGCCGGCCCGTCGCAAGTGTCCACCACGCCCCGCCGCGCCTGACGACGCTCGCGGCTACCGGGCGGGAGCCGGGCACGCCCTGCCATCCCTCTGGCCGGCAAGCCGGCCAGCCCCAACCGAAAGCCGTCCTCAGTGCGTGTGACCGCCCGGGCCGTGCGTGTGGCCGTGTCCGTGACCGTGGCTATGGCCGCCGTCACCAGAGGACGGCGACGAATCCGAGGGCGGCGAACTCTCGCTCCCCTTCACGAACGTCATCGGCATGCTGAACACGCGCTCCGCTTGCGTGCCGTCGTTGGGGCAGTTGGCCGGGTCCGTAGCCTGGCTGAACGGACGCGAAACCTCGAACTCGAGACCACAGCGGGGGCAACGAAAGTCGTATCTTGGCATCTCTGCGCCGATGGTAACAGCGCCCGCCGCCAGCGGCCAGCGCACCGGGACGCCAGGCCCAGCCGCCTCGCGTAGAATGGGCGCATGGCAATGGCCTCCGACACGCGTCCCCTCCTCGAAGACCTCCGCGGCCAGGGCTTCAAGATCACGGCGCCGCGTCATCGAGTCATCGAGTGGCTGGTCGCGCGCGACGGAAACTTCACGGCTGAAGAGCTGGCCGCGGACCTCGCCGCCGTAGGGCGCGCCACGGTCTATCGCACGCTGAAGCTGCTGCTCGACCAGGGCCTGGTGTGCAAGGTCGTCCTCGGCGATGGCTCCGTTGCCTACCGCATGAGCCACAAAGTGCACCACCACCACCTGGTGTGCCTCGGTTGCGGCGCGACCGAAGACATCGGCCGCTGTGGCGTGGACGACGTCATCAGCAGCGTCCGCGACGCTACCGACTACGACGTCGTCGGTCACCGGATCGAGATATACGGCATCTGCCCTACCTGTAAGTCCTCTCCTATCGGCGGCTAGGACGGCCGCGGAGGCCGCGCGCCGCGCCCGGCCCCTTGACGCTCGCCCCCGGGGTCGCCTACAGTCGGCCTAATTGATATGAAGTCTCATTTAGCCCTGGTCCTCCTCGCTCTCCTCCTGTCCGCCTGCACTGCTGACCGCGACGACGAAGCGAATGGCCGGCTGCGCGTCATCGCCACCACTACCCAGATCGGCGACTTCGCCCGCGCTGTCGGGGGAGACCTCATCGACCTCACCGTGCTCCTCAAGCCGAACCAGGACGCCCACGACTTCTCCCTCTCGCCCAGCCAGACGCGCGACATCGACCGCGCCGACCTCATCCTGCGAAACGGCCTCGGTCTGGACCTCTTCGTCCTCAAGGCGGCCGAACGCGACCCATCCCGCCTGGTCGTCGTCACCAGGGGCATCCCCCTGCGCGACGGCCCCGATGCCCTGACGAGCGACCTCGAGGCCGGAGGCCACGACCCGCACGTCTGGTTCTCGGTCAGCAACGCCAGGCTCATGGTCGAGAACATCCGCGACGCCTTCGTCCGCGCCGACCCGGCGAACGAGGCCGCATACCGCGAGAATGCCGCCCGCTACCTCCAGGAGCTGGACGCGCTCGACGCGCGCATCCGCGCGGCGGTCGCGCAGGTGCCGGAGCGCTGCCGCAAGCTGGTCACGAACCACGACACGCTGGGCTACTTCGCCCTCCTGTATGGCTTCGAGGTCATCGGCAGCGTCATCCCCAGCCTCTCGTCCGAGGCGCGGCCTTCCGCCGCCGACGTCGCCGACATCGTCCGCAAGATCCGCGACGCGCGCGTCCCGGCCATATTCGCCGAGACGTCCATCAACCCCTCGCTCATCCGCCAGGTCGGACGCGAAGCCGGCGTCAGGGTAGTCGACGACCTCTACGGCGACTCTCTGGGGCCGCGGGGCAGCGACGGCGCCACCTACATCTCGATGATGGAGGCGAATACGAAGAAGATCGTCGAGGCGCTGAAGGACTGCTAGCCAGCCGCCCCGGCGCTCGCGACTGACTGCGCCGCGCCCTGCAGCCTCCCGTCGCTACCGGCCCCGGCGCCTCGCACCCGGAAAGCGATCGTCAGGGCGGGTCAGGGTCGGCCAGCACTTCGTCCTTGCGGATGTCCATCAGGACGAAGCTGTATTCGCCGCGGCGCGAGGTGCCGTAGCGTTTGAAGCCTGCCTTCTCGAAGCAGCGGTGGGCGCGCACGTTCCAGTCCAGCGTCTTCAGGTAGATGCGCTCCAGCACGCTGTTCTCGAACAGGTAACGTACGAACGTCCGGATCAGGTCCGTCCCGTAGCCGCGGCCCCAGTACTCCCGCAGGCCGATGGTGACGCCGATCTCGGCCTCTCGCCGCTGGTAGTCGACGTTGTAGTACATCACGTTGCCGATGTGCCTGCCCTGGAGGTCCTCGACCGCGAGCGTCCGGCGGTATGGGCTCGGATAGGCGAGCTCGTCGCCGAAGATCGCCATGTACTCCGAGAAAGTGCCGCCAAAGGGGCGCGCGGCGTCGAAGGTCGCGAGTTCCGGATCGCAGCGCCACTCGTAGTCCTGGCGCGCATCGGCGATAGTCTTCGTGCGCAGCACCACCAGCTGGCCGCGCGCCACCTCACCCTCGACCGCCGTGCTCACGATGCCGCCTCGGCCTCCCGTTCCCGGATCAGGTTGAGCGCCTGTCGCAGCACCTGGACCTCGTTGGCGTAAGTCATCAACTTCTCCGCCTCGCGGACAGGCACCCATCTTACTTCGTCGAACTCGTGGTCGTGCAGCGCCGGGTCGCCGCCCGTCGGCCGCATGAGGAAGTGATGCACGGTCTTGAAGTAGCGCACGCCCTGCTCAGGCCGCGCGAACCAGTAGTTGATCTCCCCGATCCGCTGCTCGGCTTCGACCGTGACGCCGGTCTCCTCCCGCACCTCGCGCAATGCCGCCTGCTCGATGCTCTCACCCGGCTCGGGCGTGCCCTTCGGCAGCGCCCAGAGGTTGTCGGCGTGCCGGCCGCAAAGGAGCACCTCGACCTGGTCGCCGGCCCGCCGCCAGACGACGCCCCCGGCGGACACCACCCTCTCCGTACGCAGCTTCGCCACTAAAGCATCCCCAGCGGGTCGTCGCCGAAGTCCATAGTCGAGAGCGCCACCTGGATGTCGTCGCGCAGGTCATCGTCGCCTTCGAAGAGGAGGTTCTTGAGGGCCACCCGCGCCCGCTGGCCGCCGATCTCGCCCAGCGCTGCGATCGCCGCGCGCTGCACCTCCTGGTCGGGATCGCCGCGCGCCATCTCGGCCAGTGGCGCCACGGCCTCCTCGTCCCCGATGGAGCCGGCGGCGAAGGCGGCCGCGTGGCGCATCTGCGGCGCGGGGCTCTGCAACTCCTGGAGCACGATGGGAAGCCAGACCTCATCGCAACTCCGTCCCATCGCGTCCACGGCGCCGATGCGCAGCGGCAGGCTGTCACCCTCCTCGTAAATGCTCTCGATGAGGTTCTGGGTGTCTTCCCCGCTCATTGCCCCGAGAGCCTCGATCGCGCGCGCGCGGACGAACTCGTCCTCCTCGAGGTCCTCCACGGACGCCGTCAGCGCGTCCCTCACGGCCTGGGAATCGCGCTCCGACAGCCGGTCGAACTCCGCGGCCAGCGCATACCGGCCGAGCGCGATAGCGCTCTGCAGGCGGACCTCCGTGTTGGGGTCTTCGCGCAACATCTCCGCCAGCCGCGGGATGATGTCCGGGTTCTCGTACTCGAAGAGGCCCTGGATGGCAGCCGCGCGCACCTCTGCGTCTTCGTCGTCCAGGCCCAGCTTGAACACGGCGTCGAAGTTCAGTTCGACGTTGTCCTCCGCCAGGTCGGTCAGGTCGGAGAGCACCCTGAGACGGCGCCTGGGCTCCACCTCACTCCAGGTCTCCGCAAACCTCTCCGACTCCTCGCGCGAAAGGTCGCCGAAGCTGATCAGTTGCTGGGACCCCAGGCGCTTGTTCGGGTCCGCAAGGTCACGAAGGCTATCTTCGAAGGCCATAGAGAGAGGCTCCACGGGCCTCAACGGCCCAAACTCAGCGTATGCAGCCCCCAGATCGCTGTCAAACCAGGGCGTCGGGCCCCGGCAGGTCCCGTCCGGGGCCGGAGTGTCACTGGCGTCGCCTCTGCCATGGGAGAAGTGGTGCCGGCAGCCACGGTTCGGCCGCCGACGGCCCTCAGACTCAAGCCAGCTCATCGTGCGGCGCGCCCTTTTCCCCGCGCTCGCGGGCTAGGGCTCGACCACCAAACCCGACCCTTCCCAGACCTCGCCGACCACCGCTGCGGGCCAGCCCTCGCCGGTGAGAGCGGCGATGAGGGGAACGACGTTCTCGCCGGGCACGGAGATGAGCAGGCCGCCGGAGGTCTGCGGGTCGAACAGGACGCGCACCATTTCCTCCGGCAGGTCATCGGCAATGCTCACGCGCTCGGCAAGCTGCTCGCGGTTACGGCGTTGGCCGCCGAAATCGACGCCGGCGCGCGCGTACTCGATCGCGCCCGGCAGGAGCGGCAGCGACTCCGCCTTCACCAGCACCTGCACGCCACTGCGCGCGGCAATCTCCAGCGCATGACCGGCGATGCCATAGCCGGTCACGTCCGTCAGCGCCGTGGCGCCGGCCTCGCGCGCCAGGTGGGAGGCGTGGCGGTTGAGGCGCAGCATGCTCTGGACCGCCGCCTCCAGGTGTGCCGGCTCCACTTCGTCACGTTTGGCCGCCGTCAGGATCAGCCCGGTCCCCAGGGCCTTCGTCAGCACCAGCGCGTCGCCCGGCCTGGCGCCAGCCTTCGAGAGCACGCGCCTGGGGTGGACGATGCCCATCACCGAAAGGCCGTACTTGGGCTCCGCGTCAATGATCGTGTGGCCGCCTGCGACTACCCCTCCTGCTTCCTGGACCTTATCGGCGCCGCCACGGAAGACCTCCGCCATCACGTCCGGCGGGAAGTCCTCCGGGAAAGCGGCAATGTTGAGGGCGAGCACCACCTCACCGCCCATCGCATAGACGTCGGACATGGCGTTGGCAGCAGCAATCGCGCCAAACGTCCAGGGGTCGTCGACCACGGGGGGGAAGAAGTCCAGCGTCTGCACCACCGCCGTGTCGGAGTCGATCTCATAGACGGCGGCGTCATCGGCAATGCCGACGAGCAGCCGCGGGTGCTCTTCAGGCTTGAACAGCTCTCGCAGTGGGCGCAGGACCTGCGCCAGTACGCCGGGACCGGCCTTGCCGGCTCAACCCGCGCACGAGGCGAGAGAGGTCAGACGGACCTGGTCGCGCGTCATGAGATCACCTCCCTTCCGGCGGACAGCGCCGAGTACAGAGTACAGAGTGCGGAGGCCCAAGGCCTATCGCCGGGCAAGGCCCCTTCCCTCTCCCCTCCGCGGCCTGCACTCTGTACGCGCCATGTCCGCTGCGCCTCTCTCCCCGCACGAGGTCCTCACCCGCCTCACAGCCCTCTACGGCAGGCCGGAGTGGCGGCCGCACGGCGACCCGGTAGCCGAACTGGTGCTGACGTTGCTCTCGCAGAACACGGCCGACACCAACTCCGGCCGGGCCTTCGCCCGCTTGTTGCTGCGTTTCCCGGACTGGCAGGCCGTGCTGGACGCCCCTCTCGATGAGGTGGTCGACGCCATCCGGCCCGGCGGCCTGGCGCCGACGAAGGCGCCGCGGCTGAAGGCGATGCTCGCCGAGGTCCGCGACCGCGCCCGCGGCTTCGACCTGTCGTTCCTGCGCGAGATGTCAGACGCGGAGGCGCGGGCCTGGCTGCGGACGTTGCCGGCCGTCGGGCCAAAGACGGCGGCCTGTGTGCTGCTCTTCGCGCTCGGGAAGCCCGCCCTCCCCGTAGATACGCACGTCTATCGCGTCGCCATCCGCCTCGGCCTCATCTCAAGCAAGCTCACGCCGGAGAAGGCCCAGGACGCTCTCGAGGCGCTGGTGCCCCCGGGCGACCAGTACCTGTTCCACGTCATGCTGATCAGGCACGGCCGCCACACTTGCGCGGCCCGCAACCCGGCCTGCGCCCGCTGCCCGCTGCTCGACCGCTGCCCCGCGGGCCAGGAGTTTGAGGCGGCTCGGGCGCTGGCCAAGCGTGACACGCCGACCCTGGGGCGGCGCTAACCGCGCGGCCGCCGCTCTCGACGTCATGGCCCGGGGCAGGACCGGCCGGGTCGCAAGCGCCGCCGGCTCCATGCCGCACGCCAGCAGGCAGCCATTGGCTGGCTTAGCCGTTCGTTGACACTCCAAATAGGCCGCACCTATGATCGAAATAGATTCGAAACAAGTGCCCGCGACTCCGGAATCCCGGGTCGCGTAGCAGTACGAAAGGACTGAATCGAGAAAGGAAGTGCCGAAATGCTTCTAGCTATCGTCGTGGGCGTCGTTGCCGGCGTCCTCGGGATGGTGCTAGGGGCTCTTCTCGGAATCGCTCTCAGGGAACGAAGGGAGAAAGGTAAGCTAGCCGCCGCCGAAGCCGACGCGGCGCGGATTATCGCCGAAGCGCAGACCAGGGAAAAGGAGCTTCTCCTCGAAGCGAAGGAGGAGGCGATCCGCATCCGCGCCCAGGCCGAGGCCGAGGCCAAAGAACGGCGGCAGGAAGTCCTCAGACTCGAAGAGCGCGTACTCCAAAAAGAAGAGAACCTGGACCGCAAGGCGGAGGCCCTCGAAAGACGGGATCGCGCCGTCGCGGAGCGTGAGCAGCACCTGGAAGAAGCCCGGGCGAAGCTCGAGGACCTCCAGCGCCAGAGGGTGGCTGAGATCGAGCGCGTCGCGCACCTTACCACCCAGGAGGCGCGGGGCATCCTCCTGGCCGAGATCGAGGGCGAGGTCAGGGAGGAAGCCAACCGCATAGTCCGCGAGATGGAGTCCCGCGCCCGCGAGGACGGCGCCATGCGCGCCCGCGAGATTTTGACCGCGACCGTCCAGCGCATGTCTGCCGAGGCCGTCTCCGAGTCCACGGTCACGGTCGTGCCCATCCCCAGCGAGGAAATGAAGGGCCGCATCATTGGCCGCGAGGGCCGCAACATCCGCGCCCTCGAGCATGCCACGGGCATCGACCTGATCATCGACGATACGCCCGACGCCGTGATGCTGTCGGGCTTCGACGGCGTCCGCCGCGAGGTCGCCCGCCTCGCCCTGACCCGGCTCATTTCTGATGGCCGCATCCACCCGACGCGGATCGAAGAGGTTGTCGAAAAGTGCCGGGCTGAGATCGAGAACGAGATCAAGCTCGCCGGCGAGGAGGCCGCCCTCAAAGCCAACTGCCCGGGCCTCCATCCGGAGATCGTGCGCACGCTGGGGCGGCTCAAGTACCGCACCAGCTACGGGCAGAACCAGCTCATGCACGCTGTGGAGTCCGCGCACATCGCCGCCATGCTGGCCCGCGAGCTCGGCGCCGACGTGAACGTCGCTCGCCGCGGCGCCCTCCTCCATGACCTCGGCAAGGCTATCGACCGGGAGGTCGAGGGCACCCACGCCCTGCTTGGCGCCGACCTGGCAAGGCGCTTCGGCGTCCAGGAGGCGGTGGCTCACTGCATCGAGGCCCACCACGAGGAGGTGCAGCCTTCGACCATCGAGGCGATCATCGTCCAGGTCGCTGACTCCATCAGTGGCGGCCGGCCCGGCGCCCGCATGGAATCGCTGGAGTCCTACATCAAGCGCCTCGAGGCGCTGGAGACAGTCGCCACGAGCTTCCCTGGGGTCGAGAAAGCGTTCGCAATCCAGGCTGGCCGCGAAGTGCGCATCATCGTCAAACCGGAAGAGATCGACGACCTGGGCTCGATGCGCCTCGCGCGTGACGTGAGCAAGAAGATCGAGGAGACGATGGAGTACCCGGGCCAGATCAAGGTCACCGTCGTCCGGGAGACGCGCGCCACCGAGTACGCCCGGTGAGACCTCAGCCCAGCCCTCTCTCCGCGGCGGAGAGGGGGCTTTCAGAGTGCTGGGAAGTCCGCAGTTGCTGACGCGGCGCCGCGGAGTCGGCCATGG